>JAICJP010000208.1 GCA_025928375.1 Candidatus Sulfotelmatobacter sp. | reverse complement strand
GTCGCTCGCCTGCGCGCCGTCAAAAGACGCGCTTCGGTTGCGCCCGATCCCAATCTCCGTGTCGGCGATCTCATGCTCGATCCCGCCAGCAGGGAAGTATTGCGTGGCGACGATCGCGTTTCCCTCACTCGCACGGAATACAACCTGCTCGAACGCCTGATGTATCGCGCTGGGAAAGTGGTCTCCCGTCGCTCTCTGATCGAGGCGGTCTGGGGCTTCGACCGGGAGATTGAAGAGAACACCCTGGATGCTTTCATGCGCCTGCTGCGCAACAAAGTCGACCCGCCCGGCAAGGCCAAACTCATTCACACCGTGCGCGGCGTCGGATACATGATTCGTCGGGATGGCTCGGCATGAAGAGACTCTCGATCGGCCTGCGCCTGACGCTCTGGTATCTCGTGATCTTTGCCCTGGGCGAAGTCGTATTTGGCGTGGGCATGTGGTTCATCCTGCGCGACAGCGTCTTTGATATGGTCGACGACGATATTGAGACCCAGGTAGATGACTTGAGCAATCTGCTGGCAACTCAAGCCAATGACGTTTCGGTTTCGACTCTGCAGGCCCTCATGAAAGAGGCCTATGGGAGCGAGCATTGGGGAGACTATCTGGCTATTTACACAGGCGATGGTCAAACGCTCTATCAGTCTGTCTTTCTTCAATCCAACTCCCTGCTAATGGCACCGCAAGCCGTGCAGAAAACCATCTACACCAGCCGAGAGATTCGCGGCCAGCACTTCCGCTTCACCTTCCAGAGACTCTCGTCCAATGGACGAACATACGTCGTCGAAGCAGGCCTGCCCGCGGATGATGCTTTCGGCACTCTGCGCCTGTTCCGTTCGTACCTATTTTGGTTTGCCCCGCTGCTGTTGCTGATCGCGGCTGGCGGCGGCTACTGGATTAGCCGAAGAGCGCTCGCCCCCGTCGATGCGCTGGTGCGAACTGCCCGCGCCGTCAGTGGCACGGACCTCAGCACGAGACTCGAAAAACTGCATACCGGAGATGAACTGCAGCGGCTTTCCGACACCCTGAACGAAATGCTGGACCGAATCGAAGCCGCCTTTTCCCGAGTGACCCAATTTACTGCGGACGCCTCTCACGAACTGAGAACGCCCGTGTCCCTGATCCGAACCGAAGCGGAACTGTCGCTGCGCCGTTCACGCAGCCAAACCGAATATCAGGATTCGCTGCGTCATATTCTGCTGGAAGCGGAGCGGACCTCGGCGCTGATTGAGCAACTCCTGTCCTTAGCCCGGGCCGACTCGGGACGGGAAACGCTGCAGCTGCATCCCGTGGAACTCTCCGCCGTCTTGCAGGGAGTTGCGGATGCCTGGCAGCAGGTCGCCGCCATTCGCGACCTTCGCTTTTCTACCAACCTGCCGGATTCCGATGCATGGGTAGCCGGCGATGAGAACTTGCTCCGGCGCGTGGCTGACATTCTCCTCGACAACGCTTTCAAGTACACCGCGGCTCCAGGCTCGGTGTCGCTCAGCCTGGAAGCGCGCGAACATTCCGCCGCGATCACCATCCAGGATTCCGGCATCGGCATCCCCCAAGACGAGCAGGGCAAAATCTTCGAACGCTTCTACCGCGTCGATAAGTCCCGCACCCGCGCCCAGGGCGGCAACGGACTCGGCCTCTCCATCGCGCAGTGGATCGTAAGCCAGCATCACGGCTCGATCGCAGTAGAAAGCCGCCCGGCAGAGGGCTCTACATTTCGTGTTGAACTGCCAACGATGGCCTCCCCGGCGCGCAATCCCCAACCCGCCTGAGCAATGTTCAACATGGGAAGGGGTTTCTCACTTTGTCCGATGTCGTTTTGCTGACGGTTGCCATGATCTGGACCACCGTTCATGGTGACTGAGAGACAATGGAGAGTTCCAGTCGGCTCACTCGAAACTCTGAACTGAGAGAAGAGAATGGCGCATCTGTACACCGTTCTAGGAATTGTCTCCGTTCTGCTGGTGCTAAGCGTGCTTGCCAGCAAGGCGGCGGTGCGGTTGGGAGTGCCAACGCTGCTCTTGTTCTTGGCAATCGGCATTGCCGCTGGATCAGAGGGCGTGGGCGGAATTTGGTTTGATTATCCACGTGCAGTGCAAATGGCTGGCGTCGTTGCGCTGATCTACATCCTGTATGCGGCGGGACTGGACACCAGAGCTCAGGAGTTCCGTTCCCAGATGTGGCCCGCAGTTAGCCTGGCAACGCTCGGTGTCCTGATTAGCTGCGCCTTCGTAGCCATCTTCGCTCATTACCTGCTTAGGTTCTCGTGGGCAGAGGGCGCACTGCTCGGCGCCGTCGTGTCCGCGACGGATGCCGCAGCCGTGTTCAGTGTTCTGCGTTCAAAGGGCACGAATCTGCGACCGGGCTTGCGCCATCTCCTGGAGGCCGAATCCGGCAGCAATGACCCCATGGCAGTGTTCCTGACGTTCGCGGCCATCGCAGCTATTCAAAATCCTCGGACTTCTTTTGCGGACCACATTGGACACTTCGTTCTTCAGATGGGAGTGGGAGGCTGCATCGGCTATTTCGGCGGCAAGCTGGTCGCAACCGCCATCAATCGGATTCGCCTGCAATGGGAGGGCTTGTACCCAGTTTTAAGCATTGGGCTGGTCTTGCTTCTCTTCACCATTTGCTCCTTATTGAAAGGCAATGGCTTTCTTGCCGTTTACCTGGCTGGACTCGTAGTCGGCAACACGACATTGATCCACCGCAGAAGCCTGCTGCTTTTCCATGATGCAATCGCTTGGCTGCTCCAGATCGCAATGTTCTTGATACTCGGTCTTCAGGTATTTCCCTCACAACTGCTAACGGTGGTGCAGGGCGGCGTTCTCATAACGATATTCTTGATTGTCGTTGCCCGCCCGTTAAGCGTGGCTGCCGCGTTAGCCCCATTCCACTTCGGATTGCGAGAACAGATTTTTATCGCTTGGGCCGGACTGAGAGGTGCCGCACCCATCATCCTCGCCGTTTTCGCTGTAACCAGCGGCGTCCAGCAGGCGTCCACCATCTTTAACACCGTCTTTTTTGTAGCAGTGCTATCGGTCGCTGTACAGGGCACGACCATCGACCGAGCCGCAACGTGGCTGGGAGTAACGCACCCGGAAGCTCAGCCCAGCAGACCGCCACTGCGCTACGATGCCAGCGCACTGCCAAACAAAGCCACGGTTGAGTTTGAAGTCTCGCCCAGTTCAGTCGCCAGCGGCAAGCGAATTCTCGATTTGCCACTGCAGCGTGGAACGTTGATCCTTCTGCTGGCGAGGAATGGCGATTACATCGTACCGGACGGAAGCACCATTCTTCGCAGCGGGGATGTTGTGCAGGTGCTTGCCGACGCGACATCCATCGAAAATACTCAACGGCTATTTAAACCGGACGAGCGCCAGGGCTAATTGGTTTTGAAAACCGGACGATCCCTTCCAGGCTTCACGAATTACAGACTCGCCCCCGTTAGTTGTTTCCAATTATTGATGCCGGATTGAGTCGACGATACAGTGGCGCACACTCGAAGTGGCGATACTGTTTCGATCGGCGCAACTGTGGGCGCCACGCTGCCACTCGATTCTCCCGGGGGTCGTCGATGCGAATTTCTGTGGTTCTATGCCTGTTTCTGAGTATTTCCGCGGTTCTTTTCGGCCAGAGCAACTACGCTTCGGTTTCCGGCAAAGTCAGCGATTCGGCATCGCTCCCCATTGCCCATGCCTCGGTCCGCCTCAAGTCCGCGAGCAATGGGGCAGTCCGTTCCGTGTCGACGGACGCGAGCGGATTGTTCTATGCCCCTGCCCTGCTTCCAGATGACTACGAGCTGACCACAACCGCATCCGGCTTCGCGCCCGTGGCGCAACGGCTGCACGTTGAAGTCGGAGAGAAACTCGCAGTGGACGTTTCCTTGAAAGTGGGGCCGGTGCAGGAAGGGGTTGAGGTCAGGGCGGCTGCGGACATACTGCACAGCACGGACGCGAGTGTGGGGGAGGTGGTGGAGCCGACATCGATTCAGGAGTTGCCCCTGAATGGGCGCATGCTCATCGATTTGGTTTTAACCGTTCCCGGAGCCCACGTGGGATTCGGTGCACAGACGGGGCAGACGAATCCTCTGTACTGGCGGCCGGGGCAGCGCTCGGCGGTGGTGATCGGCGGCGCACGTCCGAATGCGAATTTCTTCCTGCTCGATGGCGCTACCAATACCGATCCTACCTTCAATACGCAGAACTTGAGTCCTTCACCGGATTCGGTGATGGAATTCCAGGTTGCGACCAGCAGCTATACGGCGGACATGGGCGGAGCCGGCGGCGGGCAAATCAATATCGTGACCCGCTCGGGCAGCAGCCGTTTTCATGCGACGGTTTACGAGTTCCTGCGTAACGGCGCCATGGATGCCAGCCCGTTTGGGGCGATGGGCAACAACCACCTGGTGCAGAATAATTTCGGCGCGTCGCTTGGCGGACCGCTTCTCGGCAAGGAGAAAAAGACCTTTTTCTTCATGAACTACGAAGGATTGCGTCTCGCCCAAGCCGATGCGCAGATCCTGACAGTGCCCACCCCGGCGGAGATCGCGGGAGATTTCAGCATGACCGCGGCGAAGATATATGACCCCACCACGGCGGTAGCGAATCCAAGCTACAATCCGGCGCTACCGGTCAGCGCCTCCAACGCTCCCTATACGCGCAGCCAGTTTCCGGGCAATCAGATTCCCAGCGACCGCATCAATCCGCAACTCGAAGCATTTCTCATGCAATACGTGCCCATGCCCAACATGATGATGTCCGCCTCTGGAAAGGATTCGAACAACTATCTCGACATTCGAAACGAGACGCATCGGCAGGACCAGGGGACAGTGCGGCTGGACCACAACTTCTCAAACAATGACACCGCCATGGCGCGGTACTCGCTGGGCGCGGAAAACGGTTTTTCTCCCAGCAACGGATCGACTTCCACTACTGAGAATCTGCCGGGGTTTGGAGCCCCGTTCGACAATTTGTCTCAGCAGGCGGTGATCTCGTGGAATCACATATTTTCGAGCAACAAGCTGAATACCGTGTCCCTGGCGATGTCGCGCCTTTCGATGAATCACACTTCGCAGAATGATGGGGTGAACGACATCGTGAGCCAATTAGGCATTCAGGGCATCGGCTTCGGAGGGCGGGGAGCCTGGGGCGCACCCTGGTTTGCGGCACAGGGCTATACCGGCATTGGGGATACATTTGCCGCAACGCCTATGCACGCCTGGGACACGACGATCGAACTGCGCGATGTGTTTGCCTGGCAGCACGGCCACCATGCCATCAGGATGGGAGGCGATGCACGGCGATACATCTGGCCCATGTGGGGTTTCTTTCAGAACCGCGGCTTTTACCAGTTCACCAATGGCTACACGACGCAGTCGGGCTTCAACGACGGCAGCGGGAACGGATTCGCCAGCCTGCTGCTCTCGCTGCCAACCGTGAAACAGCGTCAGGCCGGCGTTCCCCAGATGAACTTGCGCAACTGGGGATACGACGGGTATGCGGAGGACAGTTGGCAGATAACTCCTACCACCACGTTGAACATGGGATTGCGTTACGAATACACCAGCCCCCTCTATGATCTCGACAACACGAACAGCAATCTGGTGTTCCACAATGGCGTTCCTTCCGTGTTCATCGGCGGAGAGAACGGGTATCCCAAGGGCCTGATGTACTCCAATAAGCACAACGTTGCGCCACGCTTCGGGATCGCGAAGAACATTCCGCGCGCGGGGATTGTTCTGCGCGGAGCCTACGGAATCTTCTACACGCCTGTGGATCAGAACACCTGGTGCAACCAGCGGCACAACGTTCCATACGTGTTTCCAGAGACGCAACAGGCGGACAACTACACTCCGCCAGCGTCCCTGTTGACCAACCAGCTGAATTTCGGTACGCCGGTCTTAGGCCAGGGACCGCTTACGCCGACTACCGTGAGCTTCACGGCTTTCGATCCGCATGCCCCGGCGGAGTACATTCAGCAGTGGAACGGGCAGATCGAGAAGAGGTTTGGAGAGAACACAACGATCGATGTGGGCTACCTCGGGGCGCGCGGGTTCCACTTGCAACGCGCTCACCTGATCAACAATGCGCCTCCCGGGCCGGGGCCGCTGGGGCCGCGCCGTCCGTTCAAGACTTTGAGTTTTGTTCCTGGAACCGTGCTTACGCCCAGCAGTACGGATGCGTTGATCCAGAGCCAGACCTTCCCGGTGAGCACCATCAACCTTCTCGAGGACACGGCTCAGAGTTGGTACGACGCTGGATACGTGAATGTACGACGCAAGTACTCTCATGGGCTCAGCCTGCTGGCGAACTATACGTATTCAAAGAACCTTGCCAATGCGCCTGATTTTCGTTCGCCCATGGATGAATCGGCAATCCCGCAGAACAACAGCGATCTGGCTGCCGAGAAAGGTCCGGCTTGCGACGTGCGCCACCGTTTTGCGCTGAGCAGCGTCTATTCGATTCCGTCCCTGAACCGGCGAGACTGGACTCGGCTGGTGACACAGAACTGGCAATTCAGCACCGTGTACCAGATTCAGTCGGGGATGCCGTTCACGATATCTGTCTTTGGCGACACTGCGAATGCGGGAACGGTGCTGGGAGAAAATCCAATTCGAGCCAACTACACGGGCCAGCCGATCTTTGGACCGGGCACGCGAACTGTGCACAAGTGGTTTAATCCCGCGGCCTTCGCCGCTCCCGCCGCCTACACCTTCGGTGATGTAGGACGAAACTCCATGTACGGGCCTCCACTGCGCACGTTGGATATCGCGCTGGTGCGCAGCTTCCGCCTCACGGAGAACGCGTCGTTCCAGTTCCGCGGCGAAGCCTTCAACGTTCTGAATATGGTGAATCTGGGAACGCCGAACCGCTTCGTGAACACGCCGCAATTCGGATCCATCACCATGGCCATGACTCCGCCGCGCGAAGTTCAGCTGAGTGCGAGGGTGTCGTTCTGAATCCCGACGAGAAGCCGGGTGCCCCTGGATAGGATCTGTTTACGCAACGACCAATTGGGGTCCCGTCCTTCGCGGATTGGCGAAGGGCGGGAATGTGAAGCGCTGAGAGTGAGGGCTTTTGCCTCCGTCTGGACTAAAATCATGGCGCCATGAAAACTCTCTCCGTCCTATTCACCTCCACAATCTTCTCGATCATTTCTTTCGCCCAGAGCGCCCCGCGCCCACACATCACCGGCATCGATCACGTTTCTTTCTACACGACCAATCCCGATGCCGTGAAAAAGCTCTATACGGACATTCTGGGCCTGGCTGCGGCTGCCCCCATCGAGTCGGGCGAGACCACGCGCTACATGTCGGGCAAGCAATGGGTCGGATACAGCGCCGCGCCCGATCCCAAAGCGACCGACCGCATGGACCACGTGGCCTTCACCACTGACAACATTGCAGGCCTGCGTCGTTACCTCACCCAAAAAGGACTCAAGCCCGGCCAGATTCAAGGTCGCTCCGACCACAGCCTCAGCTTTGTGGTCGACGATCCTGAGGGGCACCACGTCGAGTTCGTCGAGCGAGCCAAGGATGAGAGTATGCCGGCAGAGCCGGACGCGGTCTCGCGTCGCATGATCCACGCCGGCTTTCTGGTTTATAACCGCCCCGCCGCCGACCATTTCTATCGCGAGGTGCTGGGCTTCCGTCCTTACTGGCACGGCGGCATGAAAGACAACGAGACC
>JAICJP010000244.1 GCA_025928375.1 Candidatus Sulfotelmatobacter sp. | reverse complement strand
TAGAGTCTGGTCGTAATTTCGCTCGACTAGTCGCAGCCTGGCTCCCGGACGAATCCCGCGGTGTTCCAGAAATTCCAGCAGTCCGCGATCGCGTTCGTAGATTCCGCTGACCGTATAGTTCTTATCAACGGCAGCATCGGCCAGCAGGATCAATCCCCGGCGCCTGCGGCTGGCAGAACTCTCGACTTCACTCAGATTGCCATGGGGGCAGGGACCACCGGACCCCAGTTTGGCCAGCAGTTTCGCTTCGAAGTCGGGGGAAACGGCATGTTCGAGGCGCTCCGCCTCATCGTGGACCTTCCACCATTCCATCCCAAAAAGTTCCGCCAACATGCGCTCGATCAGGTGATGGCGAAGGGTTAACTTGCGGGCGATGTTGCGTCCGATAGCGGTCAGCCGGACCTCGCCCTTGGCTTCCACGCGGACTAAGCCATCTTTCTTCAGGCGACGCAAGGCCATGGTTACGGCGGGGGGAGAGACTTTCAGCAGCTGGGCCAGGCGCGCCGAGATGACCGTTTCGCCTTCAGTCTCGGCCTCGAGGATGGACTTGAGATAGTCCTCCTTGGAAACGGTGATCATCGGGCCGATTATACGACGCGGAGTTAACTGCGGTTAAATCTGCAGAGGCTGCTGACCTGAAAAGAAAAAAGGACAGTCCGGAGCCCCCGAGACTGTCCTTCAAACCCTCCCGGTTAGAAGGGCAAGCTGATGACCCTACGGTACTGCCGGGATGTTGCAAGGGGATTGCAGAACGATGAATATCTGATGAATTCGCGGGAGTGGGCAAGCTATATTAGTGATTACGCCCGTTCAGCCTTGTTGTTGACATCCTTCTCCGTGTCGAGGATTTGATGCCATCCACCACTATGCGCAAAACGGAACAGTCGAGGCGGCTGCAGCAGCGCGCTGAAAGCATGATCCCCGGGGGGGTGAACTCGCCCGTGCGGGCATTTCGCTCCGTGGGCGGCGATCCTCTTTTCGTCGTGCGGGGCAAGGGGTCGCACATTTGGGACGCCGACGAAAACGAGTACATCGACTACATCGGATCGTGGGGGCCGCTTATCCTTGGGCACGCCGAGCCCACTGTCCTCGACGCGATTGTGAGTGCGGCATGCAATGGGACGAGCTTCGGAGCCTCTACCCCCTCCGAGGCGGATCTCGCCGAACTGGTTCTGAGCGCGTTTCCCAGCATGCAGAAGGTGCGTTTCGTGAACTCCGGGACCGAAGCCACGATGTCGGCCATCCGCCTGGCGCGGGCTTATACGAAGCGCAAATACATCATCAAGTTCGAGGGCTGCTATCACGGGCATGCCGATCCGCTGCTGGTGAAAGCGGGTTCAGGAGTCGCGACTTTGGGGATTCCGGGATCGGCGGGTGTTCCCGAAGAATTCATCATGTTCACGGTCGCCCTGCCTTTTAACAATCTGTCGGCGGTTGAGCAGGCGTTTCAAAAGTACAAGCACCAGATTGCGTGCGTGATCGTCGAGCCGGTGGTGGGGAATATGGGGTGCGTGCCCGCCGCGGATGATTATCTTGTCGGCCTGCGCTTGATTACGGAGCGCGAGCGTGCGGTGTTGATCTTCGACGAGGTGATGACCGGGTTTCGCGTGGCCTTCGGAGGGGCGCAAGAGTTGTACAACATCAAGCCGGATCTCACGACCATGGGCAAGATTATTGGCGGAGGGTTGCCGGTCGGAGCCTATGGCGGTCCCAAAGAAATCATGGACCTGGTAGCGCCACTGGGCCCGATGTATCAGGCGGGAACGCTATCCGGTAATCCACTGGCAATGGCCGCGGGTTGCGCCATGTTGAAACAGTTGCGCGATCGCAAGGCGGAAATCTATCCGCGTTTGGAGAAACTCAGCGCAGAGTTGGTGGAGGGCGTGGCATCGGGTGCCCGGGACGCAGGCGTTCCCCTGAGCCATAACCGCGTGGGGTCCATGTTCACATGGTTCTTCCAGCAGGGACCCGTTAGCGATTGGGATTCCGCTGCCAAATCGGATACTGAGGCATTTGGGAAGTTCTTCGGCGAGATGCTCGAGCGCGGCGTTTATCTGCCACCTTCACAGTACGAAGCTGCATTCCTGGGAGCAGCACATACCGAGGAAGACGTTCAGAAAACTATCCAGGCTGCCAAGCTGTCGTTCGCTGCCATGCGGAAAAAATGATTCTCGCGGTAAGGCGGACGATAGCGGTTTGCTAATTACCAAAGAAGTTCATCTTCACGATCAGGCCTGCTGCCATCGCAGCAGCCCCGAGCAGTGCATTGTACTCGCGGTGCTTCAGATACAGATTTATGGAGAATCCGCCCGCGCCCTGGTCCCGAAAGGCGGGCGCGATGCGGGGGATCATTCTTGGGACGGCCTTCGCATAAGCCTCAAATTCGGGGAATCTCTCGCGCAGGAACGCTTCTTCGCTGCGGATCACCGGCACGTATATGGCGAAGAACATCGCGATCAGCACTATGCCCACCCACCAACTGCGGGCGGCTAATGCGAAACCAATGCCAATCAGGAGCGAGCCTAGATAGAGCGGATTGCGCGAATAGGCGTACGGGCCCGACATCGCCAGCGCTTCATTCTTGCGAACATGGCCTGACGCCAGAGCGCGAATCGCCAAGCCGGGGATGATCAGGACTGCGCCAAACGCGAGCGAAGGCCAACTGGGCCGCGCCAGCCAGAAGTAGAGCACGGCAAAGGCGAATCCCAGGGGGACGCGAATGCGGCGCGCAACGCGCGACCACTCAGCCATGCGAGGCCTCAGGGCGAGTGAGAAGACGACGGGCGGCATCGACCACGGCCTCGACGGTGATTTCCAGCATGCCTTCGTCCGGCTGCGTGCGGCGGGTGTGGGATGTGGGACTGGCAGGATTGCGCAGCACGATGCTTGGCGTGCGGTAAGGACCGTTGCGCGCAGGATCGGTGGGGCCGAAGATGGCCACGGTGGGAACCTGCAGCGCGGCGGCCAAGTGCAGAGGGCCAGTATCGCCCCCGATGAACAACTTCGCCCGGCGAGTGAGCGCGATCAATTCGGTGAGTGAAAAGGCGAAGGCTTTGGCTGCACCTTGACTGGCTTGCTCTGCTTCGTGCGCCAGTTTGTCCTCGCCCGGTCCGTAATTCACGATCGACCGCAGGCCGCAGCAGGCGAGCGCGCGAGCTACCGCTCCGTAGCGCTGTGCCGGCCAGCGCTTTGCGCCCCAACCGGCGCCGGGGTTAATGATGGCGAGATTTTCCAGTCCTGCTTCCGCGAGCCGCTCGTGGATTCGTTGCTCAGTGGCGAGATCGCGCGGAAGTTGTACCGGGTCCGGATGCGAGCGGTTTCCAGTCAGTGCTTGCACCAGGGAAAGATTCTGTTCGATCACATGGACGCCACGGGCGATTTCCTGGCGAGTATAAAAGAGGGTGGCGGGAGACTCGCGCGTCTGGCGCGCGCCGTAGATGACGGGCGCGCGTGACATGCGGGCCAGTATGGCGGAGCGGATTGCTCCTTGCAGATCGACCGCAACCTGGTAGTTCACGCTGCGCACGTCATTCCACACGCGCGCGATCTGCTCGAGGGTGGGCATCTGAAACAGGGACTTGCGCCATCCGGTGAGTCTCACGACGTGCACCCAATCGACCAGCGGGCGGCCAGGGGAGCGCGGTCCGCGGCGAGGAGTGCCCGGAGCACATAAGAGCTCAGTCCAGCGTTCCTCGACTAGCCATCCAATGACGGCGTCAGGAAATGCGTCACGCAATGCCTGGGCCGCAGGGAGCGTGTGGATCACGTCGCCCATGGCACTGAGGCGCACGATGAGCAGGCGCTCGATCTCCCGTGGTTGACTGTCGATCAAGATCTCCTCGAAGGTAGCCGCGAGCGGATAATCTCGCTGGTGGAGTGATCTTTGGAATCGCCGACGATGGCAACCCGTCCCCCGCAATCGGCGACCACGTCGCGCTCGGGGACAGTGTCGGGGGTGTAGTCGGTGCCCTTGGTATGGATATCGGGACGGATCTCGCGAATGATGGCGCGCACGTCCAACTCCGGGAAGACAATCACCGCGTCCACGTCAGCGAGGGCAGATACGATCTCGGCGCGCTCCTGCTCCGGCATAATGGGACGGCCCTCGCCTTTCAGCGCTCGCACTGATTCGTCGGAATTGACGGCCACCACCAGCTTTCCGCCCAGCGCCTTGGCGCCGCGCAAGTAGCGCACATGGCCCACGTGCAGCAGATCGAAGTTGCCGTTAGCCAGGATGATGCGCTGGCCGGCACGACGCCATTGCTGCACTTGTTCGCGAAGCTGATCGCGGCTCAGGATTTTGCTTTCTGCGCTCAATGAGGTCGTGTGGCCGGCGAAGTCTGTTCTATGGCGTGCAGCAACTCATCCCGCGAGACTGTGGCGGTGCCGCGCTTCATCACCACGATCCCGCCGGCGTAGTTGGCGACCTGGGCGGCTTCTTCCGTGGTTGCGCCGGCAGCCAAGGCGGCAGTGAATGCGGCAATCACCGTATCTCCGGCGCCAGTAACATCGGCGACCTGGTCGGACCCGAAGATCGGAATGTCGACCGGCTTGTGCTTGTGATTGAATGCCGCCATGCCGTCGCGCCCCCGGGTAATGACCAGCGACTGCAATTGCATGCGGGACATGATCTGCTCGCCGGCGGCCAGCACTTTGTCCCAATTATGTCCGATCCGGATCCCGAGAGCCTCTTCGACTTCGGGCTCGTTGGGCGTAGCGGCGGTGACGCCGGAGTATTGCAGCATGCGGTAGCGCGAGTCGAGGACGATAGGAACGTCGCTCAGCTTTCCCTTGCCGCGCAGCGTATCCACGATGGCCGGGGTGGCAGCGCCATATCCGTAGTCGGACACCAGCAACGCGTCCGAGGCATGCGCGTAATTTCGTGCGGCCAGATAAAGCTCGCGCGTGAGGTGGGCGCTGGGTTCTTCGTCGGGCTCGCGATCCACGCGTACGACCTGCTGGCGGGCGGTGTGAGTCATGCCTGCGAGGATGCGCGTCTTGGTCACGGTGGTGTACGCCTTATCTTTCAAGACGCCGCTGACCGGAATTTTTTTATGCCGGAAATACCGCAGCAGGAGCCTGCCAGCTTCGTCGTCTCCAACGATGCCGACCGGGAGAACGTTCACCCCGAGATCGGCAAGATTGTTGGCGGCATTGGCTGCGCCGCCCGGCAGGACAGTGCGGTCGCGGTGTTTCAGGATCAGTACCGGCGCTTCGCGCGACACGCGCGAGATTTCGCCAAATACAAACTCGTCGGCCACGAGGTCGCCCAACACCGTTACCGTGATGTTGGGGAAGTCCTCGACGATTTTTTTGAGCCGCTCGGCTTCTTTGGGGTGCTTCGTCATTAAGAGCAGCGCTGGAGTCCGGCCATTCGCGGACGATCCAGGTCCGCGACGATCGCAGCGCTACCGAATTCTACCTTTTCGTTCGGCGATCGTGCGGAGGATAGTATCAACAGCGTTAGCCGCCTCGGCGAGTTCCATTTTCACCTGGATCACCGAGAGGGGGTCGAGCGCGGAAAGGTACGGACCGAGGTTGATGGCGTCTTTCTCTGTGGTGACGAAGCCTCCAGCCTGGCTGCGATGCCTGAGGTCCAGTAACTCCCGCATATCTTTCTGGGTGTAGGCATGATGATCGCGATAGAAGGCTTCGGCTACAGGTTCAATGTTGGCAGCGCGCAGTTGCAGAACAAAATTCTGGGGGCGCGCGATCCCGCAAAACACCACCGGACGAGGCGGAATGGCTTGGGGAGTGATGCCACGCCGCAGGCGCCAGACCAGTTTCCCCTCGAGCGGAAAGGCGTCGGGCGAGGCCCCACTCGCGAGCACGACTGCGTCGGCGCGACGCAACGAAGCGAGCGGTTCGCGCAGGCGTCCGGCAGGGAGCAGGCGATCCGTCGCGTCCTGTGGAGTGACCAGCACGACGTCAAAGTCGCGTGCCAGTGCGCGATGCTGGAAGCCGTCATCCAGCAGATGCAACTGCGGTCCGAATCTGGCTTCGGCGAAGGCGCCTGCCTGGTAGCGGTCTTCTCCAACGATCACGGGAACCTGAAGCTTGCGTGAGAGGAGCAGCGGTTCATCGCCGAACTGCTGCGGAAGGCCCGCAGGATCGACTAGAAGAACGCCCTGGCTCTTGCGGCCATAGCCGCGCGAGAGCACATCGAATTTTAGACCGCGCTTCTTGAGCAGCTCGCCCAGCAACATTACGAAGGGAGTTTTCCCGGAACCGCCGGCGGAGAGATTTCCGACGCTGATCACCGGTCCGCGCAGAGCACGCGTAGACAATAGTTTGCGCCGATAAAGCGCGTTGCGGGTGGCGACGATTCCGCCGTAGATGGAGGAGAGTGGCTTCAATGGTTGTGTGCGGCTTGGGCCGAGGGCGGCGCTGGATTGGTGGTTTGGGGAAGCAGAGCGGTAAGCGCTTGCAGGGTACGCGCGGTCGCTCCCATTTGCGACTGGATCGTCTCTTGGGCACGGCGACCGAGGGCGGCGCGCTCGTCGTCGTTGTCCAGCAGTTGCATAAGCACAAGCGGCAACTCAGCCATACCGACGATCCGCACCGCATCCCGGCTTTGGAACAG
>JAICJP010000219.1 GCA_025928375.1 Candidatus Sulfotelmatobacter sp. | reverse complement strand
TACGGGTGAGCGCAAGACGATGTATGGCTATCCGGCGCGGCATCTCAAGGCGAAGGTCACTCAGGAGCCGTCGGCAGACGCTTGCACCCAGGTGCGCCAGTCATTCGACGTCGATGGCTGGTTTGCCGATATTGGCAAAGAGCAATCCGCCTGCGCGACCATCGCTCCCCCGGTCCAGCAGGGCAATGGCTGCAGTGACAAGGTAATCTCGCGCCGATTGGGGACGGGCAAGTTAGGTTATCCACTCCAGGAAACAATCACCGTGCCAAGTCCGGATGGCGGCACGATGAGCATAGGCATTATCACTTCGGAAGTTACGAAGCAGTCTTTGCCTGCCGAACTATTCGATGTTCCTGCGGGATATAGGCAGGTGAATTCCCTGGCAGAGCTCAACGGCGTATCCCCACAAGCTGTGCCGTCCGGACAAATGTCAGCGGGAATGACTCCGCCGCAAGCCGGGGCCCAGGCAAACGCGGCAGCCCTTAAGTCGACCGTAATGCAGGGAATGCTGAATCCGGCAGCAGCCCCGGCAGCCAACGCGAGTGGCATGGCCATGTTGCAGCAGCAGGCGGCTGCCGGACAACGAGCGATGGCTGGTTTTGGTGGCATGAGCGGTATGCCACAAATGCCGGGCAGCAACCAGCCCACGGGCGCGCCGGTTGCGGCTCCCCAGCCGCTCGGGCCCAAGGCTCCGGGAAAAATTCGCATCGGCGTCGCGCCACCGGAAGCGCAGGTTGGCCAAGGCAACAACGCCGCGGCGGACTACAGCACTCCGATTCGCAATGCGGAGGTCGCGTTGATGAGTGGACCTGCGATTGAAGTCGCAGCTCTCGATGCGCATGTTGCTGTCCAACTACAGGCCGAAGCGCAACAGAAGCAGTGTGACTACATTCTGTTCTCCAGCATTGCGGTAAAACACAGCTCCGGCGGCTTCGGAAAGTTCGCAAAATTTGGAGGCATGGCTGCCAGCATGACTCCTGTGGGCGCCATGGCTGGCGGTATGCGCGGAGCAGCGGCGGCACAGGCAGCTGCAGGCATGGCAGCTTCTCAGGCGGCACAACATCAGGCCATGAACCAACTCGCCGGCTTCAACGGGCAGATCAAGTCAAAAGATGATGTGACGGTCCAGTATCTATTGGTCATTCCTGGGCAGTCGACACCTGTCGTACAGAATTCGCTTGCCGGAAAAGCGAAGTCTGATGGTGAGGATGTCTTGACTCCCCTGCTGCAACAAGCGGCGACCACCGTCTTGACTTCCGTCAGCCCGAAGCAGTGAACAGTTTTTGAGGGGGGACGCAGTTACTTCACACGGCTGCGCGGGTCGCAGAGTAGACGAGATGTTCTCTGTGATCCGCGCGTTTTGTTTGTTAGTTGAGCATCGCGACTTTGGTAGACCTTTGCGCCCTGCATTCTGCAAGCTTTTGTGAAACCTCTGCCGGCAGCCGGACTTCTATCATGCTGGTACTGATCCAAGCCGGATTCCGCACTTTGCTCCAAATGTTCAGGCTCTTCTGATACCACTCCGAGGCAGTGCTCCAATCAGGGCTGTTCCTGGCATGCTGCTGACTTCCTTTTGCCAGCCGCACGGAAACGTCTCCTTCCCCGGTATAAGTCTCGGCCAGAGCATACAGAACCTCTTCATTATCCGGATTCGCTTGCAGCAGAGGCTCGAGAATTCCGCGACATTCCTCGAACTGCTTCCTGGCATCGGTCGGGTTCCCAAAGTTCAACATTGCTTCCGCAAGCCGGTCGGTGGATGCGCAGTAATAGACCTGACTTCGCAAGTCATTTGCGCCTGCAGCCCGGGCAGACGTGATCGCCTCCTTTCCCTCCTGGTACTCCGCCAAGGCATCCGCTTTCTTGCCCCTGCGTGCCAAGCCTTCACCCATCCACCCGTGAGCGATACTCTGATAAATCTTGTACAGTGGCGTGAGAGGAGACTCGGCATCAATTCTCTCTAGGGTTTCGCGCAAGTACTTCAACCCTTCATCGATTCGGCCGGCTTCAACCAGCGCGTGACCGAGTTGCCCGGTGCTGGTGATAACAATCTGCTTCAGGGTCTGGTTGCTCGGGTCTGCCGCAGCATGTCGCAAGGCGGCTTCTCGACTTTTCCAGTATCCGGCGATGGCATCGTTGATCCTGCCGTCGGCCAGACAGATGTCCGCGATTTTTCCGTCAGTTACCGCTGCATTGACTGCGATGTTGGCACGGGTTCCTTTGGGATCAAGGGCAGCAAAAAGCGATGCACCGCGACGGTAATATTCCAGGGCAGCGCGGCGATCTCCCAGCTTTAAGCTTGCATCGCCCAGCAGCAGGATGATGACCGATTCCTGGCCACGAAGAGGAAGGCTGTTTGGGTTGATCTGAAGTGCGCGATGATCCAGTTGCAGTGCCCTTTGCAGCCCCTCCACACCCTCCTTCACCGTTCCGATACTGCCCGTCGCGCCGTTGCCAACATGGAGGAAGCCGACACTTGTGTACGCCCGCGTATCCTGGGCAATCACTCGAAAGTTGGTCGGATCTGCCGCAGCTTCGCGGTCGAGAATGGAGACTGCCCTGTTGGTGTAGTCGAGTCCGGCAGCGATATTGCCTGCGACACCGCTCTGAAAATCCGACATATCCAGATAAGCCACCGCCAATTCAATC
The DNA here is from genome assembly GCA_025928375.1 of Candidatus Sulfotelmatobacter sp. Lineage (GTDB taxonomy): Bacteria > Acidobacteriota > Terriglobia > Terriglobales > Acidobacteriaceae > Sulfotelmatobacter. Next base: position 4,774 of record JAICJP010000219.1, on the reverse strand, counting down.
TGATCTTTGTCGTTCTTAGGATTCAGGCGGGCCAAGGATTCCCGCAACTCCATCGCTTTCTTCAGGCTGATCGCCGCTCCTTTGATGTCGCCGAGATTGGGATCCAAAGGATCACCCTGCAGGGCGCCGACGCGTTCGTAAGCGGTCGCCAGTTCCCTCATCAGATCTGGTTCGTTTCCCGATTCTTTCGATAAGCTGTCCAGATACTCCAGGGCTCGTTGCAGAATCAGCTTGCGTGCGGCAGTGGCTCCCGCCAGATCGGCGATGGAGTCGTGGACCTCGAAGATCAGCGAATTCGCGAGCTTGCGCACATCTTTGAACCGGGCTTCGGCCCGCCGGCGGTTAGCCTCCGCGATTCGTGCCTGGCGGGCCGTAGCGACAATCCCACCCGCAATCGCGACCAGGATCAGCGCAACCGCGGCCACTCCCACCGCGTGTCGACGCACAAATTTGCCTACACGGTAGGACACCGAATCGGGAGTCGCAGTGACCGGAAGTTCCTGCAGGTGGCGACGGATATCTTCAACGAGCTGTTCCACGGAGCCGTAGCGGCGGCTCGGCTCTTTGCGCAGCGCTTTCAGAACAATATTGTCGAGATCGCCCTTCAACCGCCGCTGCTGGCGCGTGGACGTTTTATCGCGTGCCGCTCCGTGTTCCTGCGGTGTCATTTCCAGCAGACTCAAGCGCGCAACTGCGAAACTAGGTTTCGTCGGTTCCACCTCACAGATCGCCCGCGCGAATTCCAATGGCGTGCGAGTGCTCTCTGGATAAGGCGAGTGCCCGGTGAGCAGTCGATAGAGTACGACTCCCAGCGAGTAGACATCGGTGGCAGTCGTAATCGCCTCGCCCCGAACCTGCTCCGGACTCGCGTACTCGGGCGTCATCGGACGCAGTAACGTGGTCTCCGCTTTCGCAGCCGGATCCAGAAGCTTGGCAATCCCAAAGTCGAGCAGTTTCGGAATTCCATCTGCCGTCACCAGAATGTTGCTGGGCTTGATGTCGCGATGAATGACCAGCCGCTGATGTGCAAACTGAACCGCGGCACAAACCTGGGTAAAGAGTTTCAGTTGTTCATTGACGGCAAGCTCGTGCTCCTCGCAATACTGATCGATAGGCGTTCCCTCGATCAGCTCCATGACCAGGAAAGGAAGCCCTTCCTGAGTGGTGCCGCCATCGTACAGGCGCGCAATGTTTGGATGATCTAGTGAAGCCAGGATCTGGCGCTCGTGCAGGAACCGCTCAAGGACGGCCGCGGTGTCATAGCCGCCGCGCACCAGCTTGATTGCGACATCCTTCTTATACTGTCCGTCTGCGCGGACTGCCCGGTAGACCTCGCCCATGCCCCCATGAGCGATTTCCGCCTCGATCTGGTAGACGCCGATTCGCCGTCCAATCCAAGTAGACCGTAGGCCCGGTTCCCCCAGAGCGCTCTTCAAATCCACTGCCGGACTGTTCAGGAAAACGCTGCCGGCCTTCTCGTGCGATTCCAAAAGAGATTCGACCTCGCTTCGAAGTTCGGGATCGTGCGAACAGATTTTGTCGAGATACACCAAGCGTTCCGTCGCAGGCAGGGACAGAGCCGCATCCAGCGCCTCGCGCACTTCGTGCCATCGTTCCGGTCTCATACGGCGGCGCTCCGGTTGAGTTCGCGATATAGCCAAGCGCGCGCAGTTGTCCAGTCGCGTTTGACCGTCGATGCTGAAACCCCTAATACATCAGCAGTGTCTTCAACCGAAAGTCCCCCGAAAAACTTCAATTCCACCACTCGACTCTGTTGCTCATCCATGAGCGCCAGGCTCTTCAGGGCATCGTCCAGCGCGACGATGTCGAAGTCCAGGACCTTGGGTTGTTCCTCGGCGTCTTCCAGAGCCAGCTTGTAGACGTCGCCCCCGCGCTTGGAGGCGCGATGGCTACGCGCATGATCGACCAGAATCTGCCGCATGAGCTGCGCGGCCACAGCGAAGAAATGAGCACGGTTCTGCCACTGCGGCAGCGCCTGTTCGGTCATGCGCACGTAGGCTTCGTGCACCAAGGCCGTGCTTTGCAGCGTGTGGTCGGAACGTTCGCCTTGCAGATAGCGGTTGGCGATACGCCGCAGTTCGGTGTACACCAGCGGCATCAGCGAGTCGAGCGCCGCCTTATCTCCGCTTCGCCAGCGGACCAGTAACTCGGTGACCTGATTGGAGGGCCCCCGTTGCAATGTCTTATCGCCCCAAGACACACGCGGAGGATGCGTGAGGGCAAAGCATATCCAACCCCTTTTCAGCTGTCAATGGCGGAAATGATTGCAAATGCGCTTGTGATCGACTTCGGCGGATCTGCTCAACTCTGGGATCCGGGCGTATAACCGACCTGGATGACACCAAGTTGGCGAAGATCCAGGCGACAATGAGCGCCATATCCATTGCTCGAACAATTCATTCGGCGATGGCTTCAGTGAGCGTCAGCTTTGCGTCATGGGAGCGAAGTGTTGAGGATCAGCTTCTCTCCGGTCCATCGTTCAAAACCATCCCCAGCGAGCCGGTTAACCTGGCGTTTGTGCAGAAATGAGGTACCCGTACCCCCTATCACACACGCCCAACGTCCATGAAGTTGAGATCGTGGGCTTCGTCCTGTACAGAACTCAGCGCGACGTTCAGCTCGCGTATGTAGAACGCAGCGCAAACGAGCAGCGAGATCATCGAGAGGACGAACACAATCGCAGCTGAAACGGCAGCGGCCTTCCAATAGAGACCCAACCCCAACAATAGACATGCCAGCAGAGTGCCCGTGAGGGCGAGTAGCGCGAAGAGGAACGCGCGGCGGATCATCTCAGCGCGGTGCTGGATCGAAGCGATCTGTGTGGTGTAGGCGTCTGCTTCCGATTGGCGGGCGTTCTTCGTGGCATCATGCTTCGCGTGCACGTACTGCCGGAGACGGCTGACGATGCCCATCAACCGGACGTTAATCGAGAGAATCAAAAGGGCGGTCGCGGAGAAAAAGATCGCGGGAGAGACGAACGCTTGGAAGAGGCGGGCTACGTCATTCATGAGTCTTCCGTTCCTGAGTCAACCGCTTGCACTTTAACACCGCCGCGGTCACAAAGTTCACAGATTACCCCTGTGGAACTCTGGGTTCTCCTGTGGTGACCTGAGCCTGACGAGCGCCACGACTTGAAACTGGTGTGGGACCTCTTTCATGCACTTAGAAAGCGTACTTCAGCGAGAAGGTCGCCACGTTGGCATGGAAATAGCGCGGGGCCGTCGGCCCCACAAACGAACCCTCGCCGTACTGGTAATAATTCCATCCCGCGTGCCACGTGAAATTCCTGGCGATTTCCACGTCAATGGCCCCGATCGGTTGCTGGAAGCGTGAGGCCAATGGCCCCAGCGGCTGCAAGGGATCGAGAATAAGCGTCGATCCATTCACGTCGGTGATGCTATATCCGAGCCGCGCAGTGACCCGCTGCACCGGCTTGAACATGACGCTGAACTCCCCGAAATGCGTGTGGTTGTTGTAGTTGCCGAGAACCTCCAGCAAGGCATCGTCGTAGATGCAGGTAACCGAACCGGCGGCCACAGCTGTCCCGATGTAGCAAACATTGCTGTTCTGCAGATACGCCGAATAGTTGTACGCAAGGTCGAAAGAAAATCTCTCTTTGGGCGCGACCACCGCGTTAAAACCGAAGTTGCGGTTGTGCATGCGATAAGCGATGTCGCTGGTGTTGTTCTTCTGTTCGACGATATTGAAGTTGGCTCCCAGGTTCAGCCACGCGCGCGGCGTGTACGTCGCCTGGGCTCGGTAACGTTGCACATGACGGGGCTGAGTTCGCCAGCGGACATTGTCGGCATATCCATCTTCGACATCCGCATTAATTCGCAGATCTTGCTTAGGACGCAGCCAGATTCCGGCCAGGGCCGTGTGCTCGTTGATGATGACGGGATCATCCTCGGAATCGAATAAACCGCTGAACGTGCAGCTCCCATCCGGATTAAGCGGCAGTCCGGTGCAGTCCCCGCGATTGGGATTTGGAGGATAGAAGATGTCGGAATTCGCGATGCTGGTCCAGTAATTATGATCGCGCACATGCGAGTAGCGGTACCCGATATTCACTCCCGCGTACTGGCCGACGTCATATTGGAGTTGCAGTTCGTTTTCCTTCGTGTTCTGTCCCAGAAAACGGTTGTAGGTGTTGTTGAGCACGTCCGCGGGGGACGATGTGCCATGCAATGGCGCGGTGCCGGGCAGAACGGCCGGAGGGCCCAGCAAGGATCCCGGCGGAACTACCGTGCCGGCATTGAACAATGAGCTTTGCAGCAGATCGAAGATTCCGGGCACCTGGTAATTGCGGAAGCGGAATGTGTCCACCAGGCGCAGGCGATCGCTGATGTGATACGTGGCTCCAAGATCGGTGACAACCGAGATCCAACTTGCGCGCGAGTGGCTTCGCGGAGTGCTGATCTGGCGCTCACCGGTGCGCGTGATGAGCCCATTGAACAGCTCACCCAGAGGGCTCGTGCTCTGCGCGTTGCTGTAGGAGAAGGTCCCGGTCACATCCAGCTTCTTCAGAGATGACGACTGAAAATTGAACTGCTCGGTAGGAATCGTGGTGCGAATGCGCTGCACGCGGTGGTAGGCGAAGTAGCCATTGCACACCGGATTGGCGCTGGCCCCTATAACCGGTGCGGCGCACGGGCTGAATCCGTTGAACCACGGCAGCCCGAATTCCACCGGTGTCCCACCCGGAAGAGCCACCGGATTGAACGGCGACAGGAAATTATTGCTGTCTCCCTTC
>JAICJP010000236.1 GCA_025928375.1 Candidatus Sulfotelmatobacter sp. | reverse complement strand
TTACTGCTGATTTTTCTGGTCACGTTCGTGATCATGCTGGCATTCCAGCCGTTGCTGAAGAGATTTCTTCCGTCGGCGACTCCGCCACAGCAGCAAGCCAGCCAGTCCAAAGCAGCGGAGCCGCCGACGAGCAAGCCGCCCAGCGCAACTACGGCAGCGCCCGCTCCCGCTGTACGGGCGGGAGTGACGAAACAGGCTGCCAGCGAGAAGGAAATAGTTCTGGAGAACGATCTTTACCGGATCACGTTCACCAACCGCGGGGCGCAGGTGAAATCGTGGATCCTGAAGAAATATGACAACGAAACGGAGAACGGGCGCCTTGACCTGGTGAATCCGGCGGCGTCGTCTCAATTCGGCTATCCGCTGTCGCTGTGGACGTACGATGCCGACCTGCGCGGCAAATTGAGCTCTGCCCTGTATGCCTCTTCGGTGGAGGGGCAGCAGAGCACTCCCGCGACGGTAAGTTTCGAGTACGCCGATCAGGATCTTTCCGTTCGCAAGACATTTAGTTTCGACAACAGCTACGTGGTGAAAGTGGATACGAGCGTCACCTACAAGGGCAACTTTGTGGCGGCGCTTCCGGCGTGGCCGGCTGGGTTCGGCGACCAGGTTACGCCTGCGTTTTACGGTGCGGGAGCGATTGATTACCAGTACAACAAGAATATCGAGCGCGTAGCCATCAAAAAAATCAGCGGAGGGGGAACGGTGCCGGGGCCCTTCCATTGGGCTGGGCCCACGGATCTGTATTTCGCGGCAGTGTTCATCCCGGATGATCCCGGGTCAGCGGCCATGGTGACGCTGCGGAATCAACTGTCGATATTGAGCGATCCGCAGAAGAACTCGACGGAGAAAACGAATGTCGAAGTGATCGGAGCGGCCGTGGGGAATCTCCACGGGCCGACTTCGGAACGGCTGTTCGCCGGACCTAAGGAACTTGAGGTCTTACAGAAAGTTCCTGTACCGGGGGTGAGTGGCGGAGACAACGATCTGAACGGGCTAGTCGATTTTGGCTGGTGGGGGATCATCGCGAAGCCGTTGTTTGTGTGGCTGAAATGGACCTATCACCATGTGGTGGCCAACTGGGGATGGGCCATCGTGCTGCAGACGCTGATCATCAGCGTGGCGTTGCTGCCGCTGCGCATCACGCAGATGAAGTCCATGCTGAAGATGCAGCGCGTGGCGCCGCAGATCAAATCGATCCAGGAGAAATATAAGAAGTACAGCCTGAAGGATCCGCGCAAGGCGCAGATGAACGAAGAAATCAGCGCGATCTACAAGAGAGAAGGAGTGAACCCGGCGGGGGGCTGCCTGCCGATGCTGATTCAGTTTCCGTTCCTGATCGCGTATTACCGCATGCTGGGAGCGGCGATCGACCTACGGCACGCACATTGGCTATGGATCAAGGACCTGTCCGCGGCTGAGCCCTTTCCTTACATTCTGCCGATTATCATGGTGGTCAGCATGTTGGTGGTACAGAAAATGACGCCGCAGGCGGGCATGGATCCGGCGCAGCAGAAGATGATGACGGTGATGATGCCCCTGATGATGGGCTTTATCTTCTTCCGGCTGGCAGCGGGTTTGAATCTGTACTACGCGGAAGCCAATTTGATTTCGATCGCGCAGCAGGCGGTGATGAATCGCACGTCACTGGGGCAAGAGATGCGTGAGATGATGGCAAAGCGTGCGCGGAAGAAAGAAAAATGAGCTTATAGCCATTAGCTCTTAAGCTTTGAGCTTGAATCGACACACTCTGCGAGATGCTTAAGGGAGGTCGCCAGCTGCCGATCCCTTCGCAACTGTGAAGGCGCGGGACTTGAGCTAAGAGCCAACGGCTAAGAGCTAAGAGCTGAATTTATGTCCATTGCCGACAAAGTTGCTGCTGCCAAGAAGATTAATGAGTTTCTGCAGGCCGTGGTCACGCACGGCGGGCTGCGTTTCAAGTACCGGATCGTGGTCGATCCTCCCATCCCGGAGGACCGCGATTGGGAGAAGCCGGAGATTCTGGTGGATTTCTCCGGGCCTGATTCCACGCTTCTGCTGGATCGCGGGGGCGAATTGCTGCGGGCGCTAGAGCTTCTCGCGCTGGAGATGTTGCGGCTGCCCTCGGGCGAGCACGAAAAAATCAGCTTCGATTGCCAGAATCACCGGGCGCAGCGCATTCATGAGCTGCGGATGGCAGCCAGCGTGGCGGCGGAAAAAGTTCGCAAGACCGGAACGCCCTACCAGTTTAGCCCGATGTCGTCGCGCGAACGGCGGATTGTTCACCTGGCGCTGCGCGAGGAAGCCGACCTGATCACGCAGAGCGAAGGTGAGGGGATGCGGCGGTGCCTGGTGGTTTATCCCAAAGACCACAAAGGGGCAGGAAAGCCGGCGACGCGAACGCTGCCATAAGAATGGGATAAATTCGCGGCAAGGCGCGTAGCTTCCAGGCAGTCCTTCAGTGGGCGCTCGCTTCGCTTCGCGGGACGGGGGCTGTCCCTACGTGTTTCGCCCCACTTTGAACCGTGGTTTACTGCTTCAGAGTACTCCGTTTTCCCACCCCGTACCTGATGTGATTCGTCACTCTTCAGGTTCATTCGGAGCAATGAAGAAAGGGCGGCATTCTCTGCCGCCTTTTTTGACGCGATCGGATTGCTGACCGGTTACTTGCCTGCGGCTGCTGCCTTGGCTGCGGGCATCATGCCTGCGATATTCATGCTTTCAATGCGGTTGAGGATGTTCTCGATGCTGGCGCCGGTATCCACGCAACCATCGACGTAGGGGTGACGCGTTCCGTCGGCGTGGAGCACGAGCACGCTGATTTCCGCATTGGCCTTCTTCGCCATGTAAGGCAGATGGTGGCGGTCGTTCCGGGTCATAGTCGCGCCTAATACGACCAGGTCAAAGGTGGACTTCTTCAGAGCCTCGTCCACCGCCTTGCGCCCGATGGCCTTCTGAACCGTATGCCCGGCCTTTTCCATGGCCGCGGCTTGATGCGCTAAGATTTCGTCTTCGCCTTCGCCGTAAAGAATTCTCAGTTTTGATTTCGCCATTGACTCCGTCCTCGCTTGGCACCCGACGCACCGGTACCTGCCAGTCACGGTAACAACGGCGGGAGGCAGGGGAAACGTCACCGAAGACGCATGACCGAAGGAGACTACCTTGGGGCTGGTTTTGCTATAACTCCTTAAAATTCTTCCCCTGTTAGCCCTCCGGGGCGCTACACTTCTGCGCGGAGGCTTTCCATACCCATGTCGGCCACATTTGTCTGGAGAGCAGTACTCATATCGTTATTGTTAGCTCCCTTGGTGGCGGCGCAGTCCGGGGCTGCCACTTCCACGACGACGTGCAATCTGGATGACGGGCGGCAGGTGTACGTGCGGTACATCCCGGTGCCGAGTAATAAAGAGAGAATTCAGAACGGCAAGCCGCTGGTGCCGGGCGGTACAGCGATGACGCTGTTCACCGAGGCGGAACTGACGCTTGGGAGCGGAATGATCCCGATTGGGGCATACACCGTGTATCCGATCCCGGCGCGCGGGAACTGGAGCCTGGCGGTGAACAAGAATGTGACGGCCGGCGCCACGTACGATGAGAAGCAGGATGTGGCGAAGGCGACCATGGAAACGGTGCAGGTGGAGCAGGCTTCCGACACGCTGGAAGTAGCGTTCGCACATGTCGGGGCGCGATGTACTCTGCGAATCTACATTGGTAAGACGGCAAGCTTCGCCGAGTTCACGGCAAAATAATTTATCTCTCGCTGCTGGAATCAGGGCGAGTTCAGTCGAGCTTCCGTTCAATTCTTTAGAAACGTCTTCTGCAGGGCGGATGTTTTCTGCGACAATGCCCGCATGCGATTGCTGTATCTGCTCCTGCTCGCCACTACGGCCGTGGCTCAAGGGCCGCGTGTCCAAATTTCAAACACGACTGAAAACCTGCGCGGCGTGAGCGCCGTTTCGCGGCAGGTGGCGTGGGCCAGCGGCACTCACGGAACCTACTTGCGAACGGTGGATGGCGGCCGCACATGGACTCCGGGGCAGGTGAATGCAGAGGGGCTTGATTTCCGGGGCGTGGTTGCCTTTTCCGCTGACGAAGCCTTTCTGATGTCCTCGGGTCCGGGCGAGCAATCCCGCATTTACCATACCGAGGATGGGGGCAAGCACTGGCAGCTTCAGTTCACTAACAAGAATCCCAAAGGATTTTTCGACGCGATTGCTTTCTGGGATACCAAGCACGGAATTGTTCTGGGCGACCCGGTAGCGGATGAATCCGGCAAACTGAAATTTGAGTTGCTGGAAACGGAGGATGGCCAGAGCTGGCGTCCGCTGGTCAGTGCGGCGATGCCGCAGGCACTGGAGGGCGAGGGGGCGTTCGCGGCATCAAACAGCAGCCTTGCGATCTTGCGGGACTCCGGTGACCGCAACCTGTGGTTCGCGACTGGGGGGAAGGTGGCGCGGGTGTTCCATTCGCCGGATCGGGGTCAGAACTGGCAGGTCTTCGACACCCCCATTCTGCATAGCGAGGACTCTACTGGGATTTTCTCGATCGCGTTCCGTGACGCGCTGCACGGGGTGATTGCGGGAGGGGACTACAAGAAGCCGAAGAAAGACGGACCAAATCTGGCTTTCACAGAGGATGGAGGAAAGACATGGAAGATAGCAAGCATCACTCCGCAGGCGTACTTTTCGGCAGTTGCTTATGATCAACGCGTGAATCAGGCAGCCGCTCAGCAGAAAGCTGCCGAACAGGCAAGCGAGGCAAACGGCAAGAAGATCCGGGTAAAGCCGATCGCGCCCGAACGCCTGTTCATCGTGGGGGAGGATTTCATTTTTGATTTCGAGTTGCCCAATAATCCGCATCGCATCGGGGGGAGTAAGAAGCAGGGGTATGGATTCAATGCGGTCAGTGCGTATCCCGAAGGCGGAGGGCTGGTCGTGGGGGGCAAAGGGACTATCGCGTTTATTCCTTGAGGCCCCGTGGTAACAAAAACATGTCCAGCTTGGCTCGACTGGACAGCCTGAGAGTCTGTCGCTACATGGGCTGTTTTTACGTGGGCTTAGGTTACTAAAGGTCCAACCCTTCTCCGTCTTTTCATTCATCGCGACATCCCGCAACATATGAAAGTTAGAAAACTCTCAGTCTCCCCCAGATTCGAGAATACTTTGAAGAACGTCTTTTTTGCTTTGATCTTTGCTGTGGCTGCGCTCGGGTGCGCGCAGGCGCAAACTTCCTCGACTGCCTTCCCGAGTGCAACCGCCACTGTGTCGCGCACCAGCAAGGCGATGCACTATCGACTGCAAGGGGGATCGACCAAGGTCGATTTTCAAGGAACCGATCTGCTGCAAGGAGCCAGTGGAGAAGCCAAGATCGAAGGCAAGAAGACGAATTTTCAGATCGAGGCAAAGTTTCAGGGCTTTGAAGACGCCACCAAGTTCGGGCTGGAGTATCTGACGTATGTGATGTGGGCGGTCTCGCCGCAAGGGCGTCCGGTGAACCTTGGGGAATTGACGCTGGATCATCACGGAAATGCGCAGGTGAAAGCGTTCACCGATCTGCAGAGCTTCGGGATGATCGTTACGGCGGAGCCGTATTTCGCAGTGACGCAGCCCGGCAACATGGTGGTGGCGGAAAGCGTGACCATCAGCGGGGCGGCCACGCAGGATATTGAAGCGAAATACGAGCTGGTGACGCGCGGGACGTACTCGTCCACGAATACGCATATTCAGGACGCCATCTTCGGGATCGACAGCAAGACCCCTCTGGAGCTGTTTGAGGCGCGCAATGCGCTGCGCATCGCGCACATTGCCGAGGCCGATAAGTACGCTGCCTCGATTCTCGCCAAGGCCGGGCAGCAGGAGATGCACGCGGAAGATCTTTTCCGCCAGAGGCAGAACAAGGCCACGATCGAAGCTGCGGCAAAGGAAGCGACCCAGACCGCAGAGGACGCGCGAATGATGGCGGTGAAGCAGAAGGCGGAAGCGGAAGCTCAGGCAGCCGCGGCCGCCCGTGAAGCCAAGGCGCGGGCCGATGCGGACGCGGAATCGCGCCGCCGCGTTGAGGCCGAAGCCGCACGCCAGGAGGCGGATCGAGCTCGTGCCCAGGCCGAGCAGGCGAAAGCCGAAGCCGAACGGATGAAGCAGGAAGCATTAGCTGCCGCGCAAGATGCTGCGCGCCAGAAAGAAGAAGCGGAAAAGGCGAAAGCAGAAGCCGTGGCGCAGCAGCAAGCGCTGGCTGCCGAAGCGGACAAAGCGAAAGCCGCGGCAGCGGAATCCGATAGTTTGCGGCAGCAGGCGGAAATTCTTCGCCAGCAAGCGGAAAAAGATAAGGCCGATCTGCGGGCGCGGCTGCTTTCCCAGCTCAATTCCATTCTGGCCACGCGCGACTCCGCCCGCGGACTGATCGCCAACATGTCCGACGTGCTGTTCCGCAGCGGGAGTTACGAGCTCCTGCCCGCGGCGCGCGAGCGGCTGGCGAAGGTTTCGGGAATCATTCTGGCGTATCCCAGCCTGCATCTGGCGGTAGAGGGACACACCGATAGCGTTGGCGGCGACGAATACAACCAGAATCTCTCGGAGCAGCGCGCGCAGGCCGTGCGGGACTATTTCGTGCAGCAGGGGCTTACCGCGAACTCAATTGAGGCCCGAGGATTCGGGAAGACAGAACCCATTGCGTCCAACGATACAGCCGAGGGAAGGGCGCAAAACCGGCGCGTGGAGCTGGTGCTTTCCGGAGACGCGATTGGAAACGCGATCGATGGGGCGGGCCCGGCGCAGACTGCGTCAAGCCAGAAATAAACCTGGTAGCGGCTG
>JAICJP010000467.1 GCA_025928375.1 Candidatus Sulfotelmatobacter sp. | reverse complement strand
TGGGGTGCACAATCAATTATGGCAGAACTTACCTGTGGAAAGATACGAAACAATCCTGTGTGGGAATAAATATTGATTTAGCGATCGCGCCTCAGGCATGCGGTCGAGCGAATCTCGACCTCGCGCGTTGACTATCCACCCAACCTCGGCGAAAATAATAGAGGTTCCACGCACAAACACTCGTGTCCCCGAATATGGGCCTGTGGCGCAGCTGGGAGCGCGCTTCCATGGCATGGAAGAGGTCGTCGGTTCGATCCCGACCAGGTCCACCAAATCTAAGAAGCCTTCTGTTCCCCTTTGTCCAGTAACTCTTCTTTGACCCTCTCCAAGGTCTTCTCCGGTAGCACGCCCTCCTGCAGGACCTCCTCTTCCGAGTCGTACGGCCGATGCCGAATAATGCGTTTGGCGGTCGCCTTGCCGATGCCGGGCACGCTCATCAATTCGTCCCGCTTTGCGGTGTTGAGCACTTCAGCCACTTCTTCGCTTTCCATCTTCACCTCGGCCCGGGTCTGCTCCAGATTCCCCTGGGCAGGGTCCTGAAAATAATCGCGCAGCTTTTGACCCCACTCCATGCGCGTTTTGCTGCCCTCCTGAGGGGCAACCAGCAGTCCCACCGCCGTGCCGATCCCCAATCCGAATAAAAATGATTTCATGACATCCTCCGGTGAAGTGAATACACACGGGATCATACTCACCCAGTCATCAAGGAAAAGGGATACCGCCAAATCCCCATTTCGCCTGAGGTTGAAACTGCAGCATTGAAAGGGATTTCCCGACCCGCAGAGACATAGCTTGCTATGTATGCTTCCAAGGTAGGCAACATGCCCATTGCGGCACTTCCGTAACCGTCTGGGTGGGCTCACTACCGGGTATCATGGACCGTCCGGAGCTTTTTTCAATGACTGGGATTTCTGCCCCCATTCCGCCGACGCCGCCACCTCCGCGAGCGCCCGTGGACCTTGACCTCCGCGTGTGGGGCATGGGCGCCGACGGTCGTCCGTTTTCTCAGCATGCTCGTGCTCGAAACATCAGCCAGGGAGGAGCCCTGCTGTCCGATATTGAGCGTGACCTCAAGATTGGCGATACCATCGCCGTTCAGAACGGCGACAAGAAGGCCCGCTGCAAGGTAGTCTGGCTGACCAATACCCGCTCGGCGCAGAAGATCAGAGTAGGAGTCCAGTTGCTCAAAGACCAGGAATGCCCTTGGGCTACATTGCTTCCACAGGCGCCAGTTCAGTTGCCCGTAGCTGGCAAAGCCCAAAGAAGGTGGGAGCGCCATAAAATTTCGCTGGGAATCACGCTGCGTGATGGTCGATCTCCCGTCCCCCTGCGTGTCAAAGCCACCGATGTCAGTGCCAGGGGATGCTACGTGGAGACGCTATCACCCTTTCAAATTGGGACCGCTTTGACTGCGGAGTGGTTCTGTGGAGCACAGAAGCTGATCAGTCGTACCTTTGTTCGCAGTTGCGATCCCCAGGTCGGTATGGGCATTGAGTTCATGGGACTGACTGCGCAGCAGCAACAGGATTTTCAGCAATATCTTCGCGCCATGAATCCTTTTGCCTGCTCCATCGAACACGCCAACCGCAACTAGTTTCGCCTCATGCTGATCTGCGCCTGCGCTGGCGCGCGAACCACAGGTAGACTGGAATGCCGAGCAGGATGACGATCACCCCGCCAACCGAATCCCGTAAGTTGCTCACAAACGTGTAGCAAAGCAAAACCGCCGCGGTTGCAATAAACAAGATCGGCACCACTGGATACCCGGCTGCTCGATACGGCCGGTGCACGTCGGGTTCTCTTTTGCGGAACACGAAGATGGTACTCGCTGCCACCATGTAGAAAAGCCACTCTGCAAATATCGCCAGTGAAAATAGCTCGCGGAACGCCCCACCCACCAGCACCAGAGCAATTGCCAGGATTCCCTGAATCACTAGTGCCAACGCGGGAGTGTGAAATCGCGGATGCACCTCTCCCAAAGCCTTGAACAGATATCCATCGCGAGCGACCGCGAAAGGCACGCGCCCTCCGCTCATAATGGTTCCGTTCAGGCCTGCTAGCATCGAGATGATCATTCCAACCGAGACCAGCGAAATCCCGATGCGCCCCAGCGCTGCTTCACTCGCGGTCGAGGCCGGAACTGCCGAGTGCGCGATGATGCTTGCGGGAAGCGCTCGCTGAATCCCCGCATTCATCCCGATGTACAGGACCGCTACCAGCCCCACCCCGGCGATCAGGGCAATCGGAATGGTTCGCTCCGGCCGCTCAATCTCTTCACTGACCATGTTGAGATCATTCCACCCGTCGTAGGCCCAGAGCGCCGCCACCAGCGCCGCCATAAATCCCACCATCCCGCCCGTGGCTCCGCCGAAGCTGCTGCCGAAGTTGCTCCACGATCCGGACGACGCCGTGAATGCGATGATCGCAATTCCCACAATCATCGCAACCTTCAAGACCGTGAAGGCAAATTGAAAATTCCCCGCTTTCCGCACCCCTATGTAATTCAATCCCGTGATAAAGACCGTAGCGGCAATTGCGGCCAGATGCCCGTAATTGATGACCAGCACCCGTCCCGCCGTGACGTGCCACGCCACAAGCGTCTGCGGCAGGAAGCTGAAAGCAGCAAACGTTCCCAACACACGCACCAGTCCCGCAGTCACGCTCGCAATGGAAGCGGGCTTCGCAATCAGAAACCAGGTCCAGCCATAAAGAAATCCCCACAGCGGTCCGTAAGCATCCCGGACATAGACGTACTCTCCCCCTGAGTAAGGACGAACCGCGCCCAACTCGGCATA
>JAICJP010000287.1 GCA_025928375.1 Candidatus Sulfotelmatobacter sp. | reverse complement strand
TCGAGAGGACGGCTGCGATCCGTTTTCAAATCAGGCACGGCATGGAGCAGGCCACGAGTATAAGGATGGGCCGCGGCCCTAAAGATGTCGCGCTTCGCACCAAGTTCCACGAGGCATCCCGCGTACATGATCGCGACGCGGTCGGCAACTTGCGAGACGACTGCCAGGTCGTGTGAGATGAAGAGCATGGCGAGGCCGAACTGGGTGCGGAGTTCGGCGAGCAGTTCGAGAATCTGGGCCTGGATGGTGACGTCGAGCGCAGTCGTGGGCTCGTCGGCAATCAGCAATTGCGGACGGTTCACGATGGCCATGGCAATCACGATGCGCTGCCTCATCCCGCCGGAAAGCTGGTGAGGATAGTCGCGAGCGCGCGCCGAGGGTTCGGGGATGGCGACATCGTTCATCGCGTCGACAGCGCGCTTCCAGGCCTGGCTTTTCGAAACTGCGTGGTGAGCCAGCACGGCTTCTGCAATTTGCTCTCCGACGCGCATGACTGGATTGAGTGCGGTCATGGGCTCCTGGAAGATCATGGCCATGCGGGAACCGCGGAGTTGGCGCATGGAATTGACATCCAAAGAAGCGAGATCGCGTGGCTCTGCATTCTCGGTGAGTACGATTTCGCCCTCGACTTGGGCCTGCGGCGGGAGAAGGCGCATGATAGCCAACGAGGTCACGGATTTTCCCGAGCCCGATTCGCCTACCAGGCCTAGCACTTCGCCACGCGCGATGGAGAGGTTCAGGTCACGAACGGCGGGGAGAAAAGAAGATGAACGGACAGCCGGGTTTTCTTTGCCCGGGAATCCGATGTTGAGATTGCGAATTTGTAGGAGCGGGGGCACTGCCTCATGGTATCAGCCGCTAAAGCAGTCGAGCTTCGCTCGACCGGACAGCCGAGGGCGGCTGTCCCTACGAGGGCCGTCTATTGACCTAGAATCAGAGGGAGGCCGTTCTTTGGGTTTCCTACTACTACTACTTTCGTGTTCGGGCTTTTGGCCAGAGTTTCGGTGGCTTCGATTCCTTTCCACTCCAGCAGCGAAGGGGTGATTCCCTGAGCTACGATCTGCTGGAAGTCGCGCACGCCTGCGGCTTCGATGCGCTTACGCTGGGCCTCCTGCGTCTCTTTCTGCAGGCGGAAGTTCATGGCCAAAGCTTCCTGTTCTGCCTGTTGCTTGGCCTCGATCGAAGCTTTGAGCGTCGCCGGCAATTGGATGTCGCGGAGCAGTACGTTCTCGACCGTTATGCCGCGTTTGGCCAGTGATTCATTGACCTGCTCAAAGATCTGCTTGGCGACCATTTCGCGTTCGCCGGTGTAGAGAGCATTGGCGGTGTGGGATGCAGTCGATTCGCGGATCGCGGATCGCAACGTGGGCTCGACCACGATGTTTTCGTAGTCGGCTCCGATCTTCTGAAAGACTTCCGCGGCGCGATCGGGACTGAGATGGTAGATCAGGGAGGTATCGAGGGCCATCATCAAGCCTTCGCTCGAAGGCACGCTCGCCGATTCTTTGAGTGTCTGCGTCTGGATCGACAGCTCGTTGTTGGTCTTCATGGGATTGATGAGGTGGATGCCTTCGCCGAGGGTTTCATTGGTGACTCTGCCAAAGAGGGTGAGCACGCCCACGTGACCGGTTCCAACGCGGGTCACGGAAGCGAAGAGCAGGATTACGATCAGGAACGCGGCCACGCCCAGGCCGATCAGGCGCAGAAGGGTGCCGGTCTGGTTTCCGGTATCAATCACTCGGGTCCGAGTGGGATCAAAGATTGTCATCGCTATTCTCCCCATGGGGATTTTAGAAACTGGGGGGCGCGAAGGATAAGTGCCTTGCGGGAGTCTGGGCTGCAAGGCTGGGCTGGAATTCAGGGAGCAGGGCTCAGGGATTAGGGATCAGGGTGCTGAATCTTGCTCTGGCATCGCTGCATCTCTTACAGTATTGCTATGAGCAAGATTCACATTCCAACGCCTTTACGCCAGTACGTCGGCAAGCAGGCCTCGGTAGACGTTGCGGGATCGACCGTGGGCGAGGCGATGAACGCCCTGGTCTCGCAGCATCCTGAATTGCGCAAACACCTGTACACCGAGGATGGCAAGCTGCGAGCGTTCGTCAACCTTTATCTGAATGATGAGGACATCCGGTATCTGCAGAAGGAAGCTACGGCGCTGAAAGACGGTGATAACATCTCCATCGTGCCTTCTATCGCCGGGGGCTGCTGAATTGAAATTTTCCTTCACCATGCGCTGTTGTTGTCGCCCTTCCCGTTCTTAGAAGCAGCGCGGTTTACCCATCCAGCTTAAATTCAGAGGACATTATGGCTACCACCACAGAAATCCCAGTGACGTTGAATAAGGATGAAATCCTGCGCTACTCGCGACACCTGATCATGCCCGAGGTGGGGATGGAGGGCCAGCAGAAGCTGAAAGCGGCGCGCGTGCTGTGCATCGGGACGGGCGGGCTGGGTTCGCCTATGGCGCTTTACCTGGCAGCGGCGGGCGTGGGGACGTTGGGTCTGGTCGATTTCGACGTGGTGGACTATACCAACCTGCAGCGGCAGATCATTCACTTCACCTCCGACGTGGGGCGCAAGAAACTGGATTCGGCGGCGGACAAGCTGAAGGCTATCAATCCTTATTTGAATTTGCGAACGTTTGATACTCGGCTGAGCAGCGCCAATGCGCTCGAGTTGTTCCGCGATTTTGACATCATTGCGGATGGCACCGACAATTTCCCTACGCGCTACCTGGTGAACGACGCGTGCGTGTTGACGGGAAAACCGAACGTGTATGGGTCCATCTTCCGCTTTGAAGGGCAGGCCAGCGTGTTCGCGACAGGAGAGGGTCCATGCTACCGCTGCTTGTATCCTGAGCCGCCACCGCCGGGACTGGTGCCGTCGTGCGCTGAAGGCGGCGTGCTGGGAATTTTGCCCGGGCTGGTGGGAGTGATGCAGGCGACCGAGGTGATTAAGTTAATCCTCGGCGTCGGCGAGCCGCTGATCGGGCGGCTGGTGCTGATTGACGCGCTGGGCATGAAGTTCCGCGAATTGAAGCTGCGGAAGAATCCGGATTGCCCGGCGTGCGGGACGCATCCGACGGTCACCAAGCTGATAGACTACAACGAGTTTTGCGGCATTCGTGGAGAGGAGAAGCCCGTGGCGAGCGGAGTTCCAGAGATTCAAGTGGAAGATTTGAAGCGCCGTCTGGACGCGAAGGAAGACCTGTTCGTGCTCGATGTGCGCGAACCGCACGAGTATCAGATCTGCAACATCGGCGGATACCTGATTCCGCTAAACGATCTGCCCAAGCGCGTGAACGAACTCGATTCGAGCCGCGAGATCGTGGTGCACTGCAAGATGGGGGGGCGCAGCGCGAAGGCCGTCGCCTTCCTGCAGCAGGCTGGATTTCAGAAGGTGCACAACCTGGCGGGCGGGATCACGGCATGGGCGGACCGGGTGGATCCGAAGGTGCCGAAATACTGACGTGCAGTTGTTAGCTGCCAGTTAGAAAATAAAAAGGGAGCGTCCTGTCGCTCCCTTTCGTGCTGCCGGGTAGAGGCTGGCTATTTGCTCGATCCGGCTTGCATTTCGTCGGTGGACTGGCCGATCTGCAGGGCGTATTTCTTGCCTGAGAAGCGGGCGCCGGCGAGGGTACGCTTGCCGTTTTCACCGGTGTTCAGGACGGCGGCATTGTTGGGCGATGGCGCGCTCAGGTCCACTACTTTGGCCGGCACTTTCGCTATCACATTCTTGCCCTGCAGAATGGTGACCTGTACGTCCGTGCCTGTCCCGTCCCACTGCAGTTTGTAGTCTCCGGCTTTGAGATCGGTTCCATTGACGGTTGCGGGGTTCAGCAGGGTCATCTCGCCCTTAGTCGCGGCAAATGAGGTGGAAGCCAACAGCAGGGCCAATCCCGTTACTAGAGTTTTCGAAACGGTTGCGAACTTCATAGCTGCTCCTTGTGTGTATCCCAAAATACGGGAATGGTTGGGGCGGCCCGGTTCGCAATTGAAGGAGAAAACTCTTGTCTTTCCCCAGGAATCGCCTAGAATGCTGCCGCTGGGGTTAAGCGCACCAGCCCACAAGCTGGAGCTTCCGCTATGGGGGTTCTCTCACCTGGGCCGCCAAACCGAGCGTGAGAGAATCCCCAAACCCCGCTACTAATTCTTTTCCAAGACCAAAGTCACCTCTGCTTTGGTCTCACCTCGTCCACTCTTGCGACGCAGGTTATGCGCCGCAAGTTCCTTCGCGATTCTGTACGATTTGACGACCTAGTCTCGCCTGCGGTAGCAAGAAAACCAAATCAATCTTTCTGAAGGAAATAAACAGATGTTGCATGTTGCCGCAAGCGCCGCGTTCTTTGATGGAACGGCGAAGGCGCTAGCTGCGTACCTTGTGTTGTCGATAGTTTCGTGTGTTTCGTTCGGCCATCCGTTCGAATGGTGCTAGAGGAGGCGCTCGCATGCGAACAAATCAATGATTGAGCTGATGCAGTTGCGCAAGGAATACGACAACCTGGTAGCAGTGGATGATCTGACGCTCACCGTGCCACAAGGAGAGATCTTTGGGTTGATTGGTCCGAATGGCGCGGGGAAAACGACGACCATCCGCATGGCCGCGGGTCTGCTCGCGCCGACCATGGGGCGCGCGGTAGTTGCCGGCGTAGATGTGGCGAAGGAGCCGGAACGCGCGCAACAGCACATTGGATATCTGGCGGACTTTTTTGCTTTGTACGAGGACCTGAAGGTATGGGAGTACCTGGATTACTTCGCGCATGCCTACAACCTGCCAGAAGGCGAGATTCCCGGGCGCATTAAGGAAGTGATTGCGCAGGTGAATCTGGAGATCAAGCGAGATGAGCTGATTCATGGGTTATCGCGCGGTATGAAGCAGCGGCTGGGGATTGCGCGGGCCATCATCCATCGCCCGAGGGTGATGCTGCTGGATGAACCGGCGTCTGGGCTTGATCCGAAGGCGCGCCTGGAATTGCGCAACCTGCTGCGGGCGTTGCGCGATCAGGGTGCGACCATCCTGATCTCGTCGCACATCCTCACGGAACTGGAAGGCTTCTGCACTTCGATCGGCATCATGGAGCGCGGGCGGTTGGTGCGCAGCGGGAGTATTGAGCAGGTTACCGCGGCGGCTACGACCACGAGGCTGGTGCGGCTGAGTTGGGCGGGAGACTCCGCGGGACTCGCGCAAGAGAAGCTGAAGAGTGATGCGCGGATCTCTGAAGTAAATCTGGGCTTGGGAAGCGGCACGTTCCGCTTCAGTGGATCGGAAGAAGATCTCGCGCCGGTGCTGGCGGGTCTGGTTGCGGTGAATGTGCAGGTGACTTCGTTTGGCGCAGTGAAGCAGACGGTCGAAGAGGTGTACATGAAGCTCTCGACCCACGAGGTGATGTGATGCCAAGGTTCTGGAGTAACCCTGAGTTCATACGACACCGGCGGGCGGAGCTGCGTCCGACACGGGCGATTACCGTAGGTGCAGTCGTGTTACTGCTCTGCGTCTTGATCGGACTGGCGTGCTGGAGTTCGCAGCAGCATCAATTGTTGAATTTACAGCAGGCGGCGGAGCAGTACGGCACGGATGCCTGGAAAGATCGCCTTAATGTTTTGCAGGACAATTTTGTGCGGCAGACGTCGCTCGTCTTCTTTCGTTGGCTGGTCGGATTGCAGGCGATAGCTTTGACTTTCTGGACGCTGTTTTCTTGCGCGCAGTCAGTTTCAGGAGAGAGGGATCGCAAGACCTGGGATTTCCAAAGGACCACGCGCTTGACCTCGGCGGAGATCCTGATCGGCAAGTTGCTGGGCGAGCCGGTGCTGGTTTACTTCGCGGTGCTGTGCGCGGCACCGGTAACGCTGATTTCTGGAC
>JAICJP010000290.1 GCA_025928375.1 Candidatus Sulfotelmatobacter sp. | reverse complement strand
TGGTCGCCGCATCAGTACGCGAAGAACTTTAAGACTCCGACACTCGTGGTGCATGGACAAAAGGATTATCGGCTGGATGTCAGCGAAGGGTTCCAGCTATTCACCACGCTGCAGATGGAGGGCGTGCCCTCGAAAATGCTCTACTTCCCGGACGAGGGCCACTGGGTGCTGAAGCCGCAAAATTCGCACCTGTGGTACAAGACCGTGAACGATTGGGTGGATCAGTGGGTAGGGAAGTGAAACGGACGGCCTGCAGGCCCCTGCTGACCTATCGAGGGTCAACTCCTCGCCAGTTCGGGTGTCGTACGGGTGCAACCGCCGGCTCTGAGCTCGCGCCCGATGGAGAACTGCCGCCGCTTAGAGCGGGCAGGACTTGCAGCGGGAGATCGAGCAGGGCGGTGCTGCCTGCGGCGACCCAGACGTCTACCTCCACGGGCGGACTGAAACTGCTACGCGAAGGTACGATGTTGGCGAAGCCATTCACATCGCTCATCCCAGTGCTCTGTGCGATTTGCAGGATCACTGGCTGAGAGGGGTTCACCGGATTCGTTTCGCCATCTCCAACGCCGGGAGAAGTGCCTCCGGGTCTGAGGACAGTCGTCTGAAAGACCACGGGGGCGGCAATGACCGCATTAGGGGTGGTCGCGGAATCTGTGACGCGCACAATGATCGGTTGGAACGCCTGTCCAGTGGATACCTGGCCGGCTCCCGAGACCGGCTGCAGCCGTTGTTGCGAGAGCGGTACTGGATCGGCATAGAAAATGGCACAGGGCGCGTTGCTGGGAGCAACACAAGCGCTAACCTTCGTCTCAGCGGTAATCTGAGTGAGCGTTAAATTGACACTGGCATACCCGCTCGAATTCGTGGCCGCGCTCGCGGCGCCCAGCGTTCCGGAGCCGGTCATAATTGCGTAGTTGATCTGGACACCGGTGCGGGGCGAGCCGTTGTTTACCGCCCGTACCAGCAGGGGGAGTGTGACGGTGGCACCTTGCGAAATTCGCAGATAGGGCGTCACGGCGCCGATATCAGAAGAAGAGCCAATGGCATTCACGGTTGCCGTGACAGATTTGGCCGGGGAGTACACACCTGGAGCAAGCGTAGCGGTGAGCGTGGCAGCGCCCAGGGCCGCAGGGGTGAGCCAGGTTGTCGCGCTGCCACTCTGATCCGTCGTCACGGAACAGGACGTTGCTCCGCCGCATGCGGAAAGCTGCAGGCTGTTTGTCGTCGTCCAGCCTACTGTAACTCCGGAGACGGCGGTAACTCCGTCTGCAGCCAGCACGCGCACCGTCACCGGTTTGGCGGCTTGCGTTCCCATCGGGGTCTGCGAATTCCCTGTGTAGAGCAGCGTGATATTGTCGCTGGCCGCCGCTCCGTAGGTGAGCGCGTTCGCCATAGTGGTCGAGGCGCCAGTTGTAGAGTCGGTCAGAGTGATACTTTGGGTTCCGTCGGAGCGGGCGGGCACGGCAACCATGATCTCTGTCGCACTGACCCGAAGCTGAGTGAGAGTGGTTCCTCCCATAGTGGCCGACAATCCGCGAGCAAACCCAGTACCCCGCACAGTGATGGTACCGCCATTCACGCCTACGCGAGCCGGGGACAAAGTATCGGCATAAAGAACGCGGCCATGGTAACGGAAATCGGGACGCCCATCTCTGCGCAGATCCGAGATCCCAATCAGAAAGTTCCCCGCTTGAAGCACTTGTGCGTCCAGCCGGCTGGTGGCCAAGACCAGCGAGTTGAACGGGGATGGCGTAAAAGCAGGGGAAGGCGTGCCCTCCGGATCGGCCGCCGCCCACATGCCAATCACGGGTCGGGCCTTGAGCAAGCTCGAGCGGCCGGACTCATTGAGAGCGGTCGCCGTGATCGACAAGGTGCGGTTCGCCTGGATCGGGAGCTGAAAATAGTTGACGCCGCCGTGGCGAAGAGACGAAACCCAATCGCCCCCTACTGGAAGTGATGCCGGAGAGGTCCACGAGGAGGGACTCTGGGGCAAAGGCTGCGCTGTGTCGGCCATGAGAATGTCTTGCTGCACATTGCTGCCGGGTGAAACCGTTATGGTGACGGGCAGGAATGATCCCGAGGGGGAGACTGAATCCGGTGAATATGGCCCCACACCGTACGACCACTGAGGGTCGAGACCTTCCACGGAAAGTTGGTATTGTGTGCTGCCGCCATTCGGGAGTTGGAGACCGGAGAGATCAAACTCACCCTCCAGTTCCGGGTCGTCCGATCCCCATTGCGATAGCGGCTCTCCCACAGCGTCGTGGGTGCCGGTGATTGGATTTCCTTGATTCCCGGTGAAAAGATATCCGGAGACTGAACTGGCGGCGTAACGCCGGGAGGGCTGTCCAGTAGCAGGATCAATCCACCGCGCGACCACGTTGACGCCCTGCATGGGCTGGGTGCGTTGGCCGTGAGTGTCGGTAAACCACACCGATCCGTGGATCCGCGCCGTACCCGCGGAGAATAGCTGCTTGCCGGGAAATGCCGACTGATTTTGGGCCGTGACTGGATAGAGGCGCGACACCGCCGCGATGTCATCCATCGAGAGCTGGGTCGGATGCGGGTAGCACAGCGTGATCGGTACGCAGTTCCACAGATCAAGAAAATGCATGACTGGAAAGCCTGAATAATCATCCGTGGTTGGAGGCGGCGAGCCAGTCTGCACATTGACATTCAATTGTGACCAGCCCACCCCGAGCACGTTGCCAATGGCGCGAACCAGGCGGTATTGAATCTCGCTTACTTGGGAGGCCTGTTGCGCACACTGTCCGTTGATGACGATGAGGGCGTGCTCATAAGTGGCAAGGGAGCCATAACTATCATTTCCACCGAAGACTGCGTTGTAGAAACATTGCGTGCGATCGGCAGCTCCGGCGCCGAGAAGGGCGCTGGTCACGGTTCCATCGGCATCGTAGACGATTCCTACGGGGGTGCCAGTTGCGGTCGGTTGAACGTCCGGCGGCATGGAGATCGTGCCATCCGAATTGCGGGTGACATTGGCCCCGCTCACGTCTTCGGCCAAGCTGCCCCGAGCAGTGACGGATAACGCGGCGGTAGCAACGGAAGTCCATTGAGAGAAGGCGCTCGCAACCACGGCATTGGCGTCGGCATTCGGCAACACTGGACTGAGGTTGCCCTGATCGACGTAGTACGTGATGCTGCCTTGCGGCCACATGAGAGGGCGCCCTTCCACGGAGGGATCGAAATAGGCCGACCCGGCGACCCGGGCAGGGCCCCCGGCGCGAGATGCCAGTGCGCAGAGAAAGAGAATGGTTGCGCCGAAAGCTAGCCTGAGGAGGAAGAGACGCATCGTAGATGCCATTTTGGTTTGCATGGTCACCTCTGTCTCATTCCTCCTCATGGGCCTGCTTCACCGCCAGGGCGAAGTCGCTGAGACTTACACGCGACTTCCCACCGAGGACGGGATGTCGTCGGAAGACGGAAATGTGTTGGGGTGACAGCAACACCGTTCCGCGCGTATCCACCGCGAAGCGGCCGATGAGACCGGCGACAGAACTGGTCAAGCCGAGTTTGCTGCGCGGGTAAAGAAAGACGAAGACGCGTTCCCCGACGCGGTACCGCTGGCCACTGGACCACACACCAGCCCATTCGCAGATTGTGAGTTCTCGCCCGGATATGCTTCCCCGCAGCGCATCCTCGACGTGGAACGTGATGGCCACCGTCGAGACGGCTTGTGCATTCGCCGGGCTGCGTAGTTGTATTCGAGTCACCGTGCCGGAAAAAATGATGCCGGCCGCGCGAACCAGTCGCGACAATCCGGACGAGTTTCCTGGATTAATGGAAAGAGGCGGATTTATCCGCGCGGGCTCGCGTACCGGCGGCTTGGGCGGGAAAGCTCGGGGCAGCAGGTAATTCGAGCGTGAGCGGTAAACAGAATTAGGAGTTACAGAGTCCTGTCCGGTGAGGAATCGCGGGGCAAGGACAATGGATAAACCTGCGAGCAGACAGAGAATAGTTCTCCGCAACATAGGAGATCTCGGACAATGAACTTCTGCTCGGAGGGATTTACCGGAAACGTGCCAGCCTATTCCATGGCGGTGCGGCAATGCAGTGACGGATGTCACAACTGGCTGTGGATATCAGCAAAAAGTCCAGCAACTGAGTCGTGATCCAAGTGAAGCTAAGCCCCGACCAACTCCTGCGCGTGGATGGGAAATTTGGTTAATGTCTCTACGCGGGTGCCGTATTTCCCGAGCGTGTTTTCGACCACGCAGAAATCGAACCCGGGAATCACGACATCGTGCCAGCGGTCGCCGATCCCGCGCAGGGCGACGTCGAGCATGGTTACAATCTGATTGCCCAGTGGCTCGTGACTGTCGAGTGTGATGGCGCCGAAAAACTCCTGACACTCCGTGTAGCCGGAATTGTGCGTGCCCGTGTAGGGCTTCTGCTGCGCCAGATCGACTTTCTTGCCGAGGCGACGGGAGATTTCTTCCGAGTGGGCGGTGAAGAAATCCACTAAAGCCTGTTCCTGCATGCGGGCCGGAAGAATTTTGGCCGATACCTCGCGATACCAGCGTTCGCCAACGGCATAGCCTTCTTCGACCAGGTCGAACCAGTATTTCTGGTCGGCGGTCACTTTCCTGGGGGAATCTACGGCAATGACCGAGCGGCGCAGGCATGCGGTGAGGCCGTCGCGCTTAGGGGCGACGCCGAGGTGCACCCAGTCGCCTTCGTTGATGCGGCGATTGAGGGCGGGGCCGATCAGGGTGCGGTTGGCGGTATTGGCCCCGACCATGATCTGGAAGCCATCGCGCTCGGAGCCGAGCATGCGTCCCACCCATGCGCCCCAGGCAGCCACCTCAGTTTCGAGACGTCCGGGACGGAGGACGGCTAACATGGCGCGCATCATGGCGTCGGCAATGACGCAAGCGTCCGCGATCAGTCGCATTTCGAGGGCGCTTTTTTCGTATTTCACGCGGTAATAGAGTTCCTGGGCGTCCACTACCCCGTTCGCGCCATAGAGATTGTGTAGGTATTCGACCAGTCCGGCGGGTATGACTTGGCGAGGCGTCAGTAGCGCGATGTGGTCCACCTCTTTTCCCGCAGCGGCGCGGATTACATCTTCGAGCCGCTCGGCGCGGATCGGATATTTCTCGTCCGCGAGTTGCAGGAGTTCTACTTTGTGGACCTTCGCGCCGGCACGTTCTGCCAGCTGTTCCGCGACATAACCTCCTTCAAGCCCCGCCACCACGTGAAATCCGTTTGGGCCGATTACGCCCGCGACTTGCTCGATCGAAATGTTGGTGTTGCCGCCGAGGTAGGGAACGTCGCCGGCATAGTGCTCGTCTGAAAAAACGAGTCCCACGGTGTGGCCCTGTTTTTGCAATGCCTCGTTGGTTCGGCGCACGCGTCCCTGAAACTCTTCGATTGGTGCGAGGTACTCACGATCGATGGCGGGCGCGTCCTGTAATACGCGCAGAACTTTATCGAAGTCTTGGCGGTGGCCTTCCATTCCTGCAGGATTCATGAGATCAAGCCCTTTTAAGAATTGCTTTGATTTTTCGTGATGACTCGCTACTGCAATTTTGCAATTGTGTGATTCACGTTCCAACCTTCAATTTCAACCATCGGGTGGGCGTTGCTTTTGGAATCCGCAGCATATGTGGCCTTGACCTGGCGGCTCTCCCCCGGCAATAAAGCGAAATAATTATCTTCCCAGAGTACAGGGAGAATTTCGGTGTCTTCTTTGACTTCGCGGCTCACGCGATTATTCCCTGGCCGATCTACTTTTAAACGTACCGCAAACGCGAGCGTGGAACTCGGGTTGTGGATGGTGACT
>JAICJP010000011.1 GCA_025928375.1 Candidatus Sulfotelmatobacter sp. | reverse complement strand
GGCGCTGCGGCAGCCGTAGTGATGTCGGCGGAACGGGCCAAAGCACTTGGGATCAAGCCCCTTGTGCGGTATGTGGCCTTCGCCACTGCTGGATACAAGCCTGAAGAAATGGGACTCGGGCCGGTGTACGCGATTCCTAAAGCTCTCAAAATCGCAGGCTTGAAGCTTTCGGATATCGATGTGATCGAGTTGAACGAAGCCTTCGCCACACAATCGTTGGCGGTGATCAAAGAGGGCAGACTCGACCCCGACAAAGTGAACCCCAACGGCGGGGCCATCGCCTTGGGCCATCCTCTGGGATGCACTGGAGCCAAGCTAACCGCAACCGTGATTCGCGAACTGAAGCGTCGTAATGGGCGCTATGGCATGGTGACCATGTGCGTCGGCGGCGGTATGGGAGCGGCCGGCATCTTCGAGAATGTGTAAAGCAGGTGCCGAAGGGCACGAAGGGTGACGATGAGAGACTGGTCATCCGTGCCTCTTGTGAGTAGGTTTTTCGGACCCAGAGAGGTTCCCCTCGGCGCTATAATCTGAAGCAAGGAGGTCCCTATTATGCTTACCGGTCACCTTCTCCTCGCCACTGTTGCTCTCTGCGCCGTGCCCGCTCTCGCCCAAGATTCGCCGTTAATGAGCGAAAATGCGGGCGCCAAGGCGCTGCAGGCACCCGAATTCCGCACTGCTCCGGCGGCTAAGCCAGATGAGCCCTGGAGAATTATTCCCAAATCCGATAAAGACAGAACCTTCCTGATCACGCCGGAAATGGACCTCAAAGGCGTAACGCCTGACGGTCCTTTGGCCAGCGATTTCACATGCCTTTCAATTCGAAGTTATGTGGTGAAGCGGGACAGCAAGAATTCCGATTCCGTGCACCCGGCTGGATATTCGACCTGCGTGCCCGCAAAGCGGTTCAGCCTTAAAACGGCAGATGCAAGAGAGACAGTCAGTCTGACCAGGTGATCTGGTAATCATCTCTCGGTTACCGTGGCTCTTGCCTGGAGTTTGCGCGCCGCTATCCTTCCCTACTCTTCAGCATTTAGAATTGCGCTAGTGTTCCCGCTGGCCTTCGTGGCGCGGCGGTTTCTTTTCTGGGGGGAAACACATGGCAACCACGGCGGTTCCGAAGAGCAAGATTTCTGGCGGTAGCTTCTTGCTCGAGACCAGACGGCCCGAAGAAGTATTCACTCCGGAAGACTTCAGCGAACAACACCTGCTCATTGGACAAACGGCGGAGGAATTCGCCCTGAATGAGATCGTGCCCAATGTTGAAAAGATGGAACACAAGGACTTCTCGGTCACCCGCGATCTGCTGAAGAAGGCGGGCGAACTTGGGCTTAGCTCGGTGGAGATTCCGGAGGCCTACGGCGGGCTGGAGATGGATAAGGTCACGGCCGCCGTGATCGCCGATCACATCGCGAAGTACGCTGGATTCGCCACCACCTGGGGTGGCCATACTGGCATCGGCACTTTGCCGATTGTTTACTTCGGGACCGAAGAGCAGAAGAAGAAGTACCTGCCGAGACTCGCCGCCGGAGAAATTGTAGGCGCCTACGCGTTGTCGGAATCGACCTCCGGATCTGACGCCATGAATTGTCGCACGCGCGCCACCTTGTCTTCGGATGGCAAGCATTACATTCTGAACGGCGAGAAGATGTGGATCACCAATGCAGGTTTCGCCGACCTGTTTACCGTTTTCGCAAAAGTTGATGGCGAGAAATTTACCGCATTTCTGGTGGAAAAGGATTTTTCTGGCTTCGCTGTGGGGGCGGAAGAACACAAGATGGGCATTCGCGGGTCGTCGACCTGCCCGATCATCCTGAACGATTGCAAAGTTCCGGTCGAGAATCTACTGGGAGAGATTGGCAAAGGCCATCTGATTGCCTTCAACATCTTGAACATCGGGCGCTTCAAGCTGGGTGCGATGTGCGTGGGGGGCGGACGCCTGTCACTGGAGAACGCCATCAGCTACGCCCGGCAGCGAAAAGCTTTCAACAAAGTTATTGCGGATTTCGGCCTGGTGAGGGAGAAGATCGCCAATATGGCCACCCTCATTTACGTTGGCGAGTCGCTTGTATACCGCACTGTCGCGCTGATGGATGCGGCTCTGATGGAGGTCGACAAAGCGGCGCCAGAGGCAGCCAAACTAACCTTGAAGGCCATCGAGGAATACGCGGTCGAGTGCTCAATTATCAAGGTCTGGGGCTCGGAGATGATCGACTATATCGTCGATGAGACAGTCCAGATCTATGGGGGCTACGGATTTGTCGAGGAGTATCCGGCAGAACGCGCCTACCGCGACGCACGCATCAATCGAATTTTTGAAGGCACCAATGAGATCAACCGGCTCATCATTACCGGCTTTCTGCTGAAACGTGCGATGAGCGGGCAATTGCCCCTGATGCCGGCTATTAAGCAACTGATGGACGAGGTGCTGTCAGGACCATCTGCGGCTGAAGAAATCGAAGGTCCCTTGGCGGAAGAGCGCAAGCTTGTTGGCCAGGCAAAGAAACTCGGATTGTTTGCCGCTGGGGCGGCCACGCAGAAATACATGCAGGCGATCCAGGACCAGCAAGAGATCATGGGTGCGATCGCCGACATGACTATTGAAGGCTACGCCATGGAGACGGCCGTGCTGCGCGCGCAGAAGATGGTGGCGTCGAAGGGCGAGGCTTCCGC
This sequence comes from Candidatus Sulfotelmatobacter sp., assembly GCA_025928375.1. Lineage (GTDB taxonomy): Bacteria > Acidobacteriota > Terriglobia > Terriglobales > Acidobacteriaceae > Sulfotelmatobacter. Next base: position 26,654 of record JAICJP010000011.1, on the reverse strand, counting down.
TTCCTTGCCGATTGCGATGACACGCGTGTATCTGGCGCAGGCGATGGAAAAGGTCGAGTCTGCGGCGCGCAAGATCATTGCAGCAGTGGCGGATGGCGACATGCTGCGGACCCAATTGGCGATTCTCCGGCGGCTGGCGAAATATGAACCGTTCAATACCGTGGAACTGCGGCAGCAGATTGCGCAGAAGATGATTGAGCGGGGGAAGTTCACGCTGGCCTAACATCCTCAGCCACGGGGGGCACAGAGGAACACAGGGGTAGGCCTGCTACTCTACGGGCATCGTTCCGGGGCTCTGATGAAAACACATACTGCGGGACTGCTGGTTATATTCTTAGCCACATCGCTGGCGGCGCAATCTTCTGCTCCCCAAAAAGATTCCGCAACCTTCGACCCAGATGGAACGGCTCATATCACTCGTGTGGTGCCGATGCCCACTACCATTAGCCCAGAGGCACGGACATGGCTCGAGTCGCTAACCCGGAATACTCCCGGACCCGAGAGTCTGGCGGAGCGGCGCGCACGTACGGATGAGTGGCGTGCCAAGGATTCCGCCGAGGCGCGCAGGCTGTTTCCCGTGAATGTGGAGGAACTGAACATCGCGGGAGTGCGCACCGATACGATCACGCCGCTTTCGATGCCCGAGTCAAATCGTAAGCGCGTATTGATCAATCTCCACGGCGGAGGTTTCAACTCCGATTCTGGATCGCTCATTGAAGGCGTGCCCATCGCCAACCTGGCGAAGATCAAAGTCGTGTCCGTCTACTATCGACTCGCCCCGGAGAATCCATTTCCGGCCCCCGTCGACGATGTTGTCGCCGTTTACCGGGAACTCCTGAAGACATACAAGCCGCGCAACATCGGGATTTTCGGAACCTCCGCGGGAGCGATTCTCACCGCCGAAGTCACGGTTCGTCTCAAACAGTTGGGCCTGCCTCTTCCTGGTGCCCTTGGCATCTTTTCTGCGCTCGCTGACTTCAGCCAAGTCGGTGACGCGAGGCAGTTGTTCGCTCTGAACGGCTTTCCGGGCCAATTGCAGCCCACCGATCCAAATCATCTTCCCGACAACGAATATGTCGGCAAGACGGATCGCAAGGACCCCGTCCTATCGCCTTTTTATGCCGATCTGCACGGCCTGCCGCCCAGCCTGCTGGTCACCAGCACACGGGACCTGCTGCTCAGCGACACTGCCATCTTCCACCGTGCTTTGCTGCGCGCAGGAAATGACTCACAACTGGTCGTATTCGAGGCCCTGCCGCATGCATTCTGGTATCACTTCCAGCTTCCGGAAACCCGAGAGGCGCTGGAACTAATGGCTAAGTTCCTGAACGAGAGAGTCGGACACTAGCTAACGATTCGTTGGGCGTTCCGGCAAACTGCGGCCGGCATCACGATCAGTTCGCGTCATTCAGCACTTACTCCTGCGGCAAAAGCATATAACTAACGAATGCCAGTCTCTTACTGTCAGGCGACCACGAAGGGACATTGATGGTTCCCTGTCCTCCAAACAGCTTCGCCAGTATGGTGATCCTTTTGTCGGCCAGCGACATCAGGCGCAGCATCACGTCCTTGTTTTCAGGATGCCCGGTCACATCCGGCTGATAGGTGAGAAAAACCATCCACTGCCCGTCGGGCGAGATGTGGGGAAACCAGTTGTTGAGATTGTCGGAGAAGACTTGTTCCTGCTCGCTGCCGTCTGGCTTCATGCGCCAGATCTGCATGTGGCCGGTGCGCTCGGAATTGAAGTAGATGTATTTTCCATCGGGCGAATACTCCGGACCATCGTCCAGGCCCTTTGCGCTACTCAGGCGCGTCTCCTCCCCGCCCTCGACCGGGATTGCATAAATATCGAAGTCGCCATTGCGCTGGCCGACGAAGGCTAATGTCTTGCCATCGGGCGACCAGCCGTGCCAGTACGACGGGGACTTCTCGGTGATGCGATGCGGAGTGCCGCCTGTGATCGGCACCGTGTAGACGAGCGACTCGTGATCGGCCTGCGAATTGTCGCTGATCGCCAGCTGCGTTCCATTCGGCGAGATGCCGTGGTCGTTGTTGCAGCGCGTGGCGAAGCCCGTGTCCAGTTGAACGGGCTTATCGCCATTCACGGGTAGGCGCTCAAGGCGGCCCTCCCGGTTGAACAGGAATGCAGAGCCGTCGCTAGTCCAGTTTGGAGCTTCAAATCGCCCTTGCGAAAGATACGAAACGCGCCGATCGGCGGAATCGATGGCGACCGTTTCCAGCGTACTGTAAACAACAGGCTGCCCTGAGGCCGCCGACGGCTGGGCCAATTGAACGTTTGTAAATACAGCTTGCTCTACCACGTCCTTATCGTGCGAGCAGACGCCCAGCCCGACATAGAATGTGCCCTGCAGCGGAATGCGCAACCATCCGCCCGCCGGCTGGACCTCACCATCAGTGGCAACGGCCATGTACACATAGTCTCCGCGCTTGGATATGCGCAGGCGTTTTGGACCGGAAACATTCGACTGGATCTCTCGCGTGAGTGCGCCTCGTTCGTCGCGAAATTGCAATGAAGTAAGCCCGCTGGCATGCAGAGCCACGTCGGCATAGACGGAGTCTGCGTCCAGGCTCTGGCGAAACATGAGAACTGCCTTCTTGTGCTCGTTGCCGGTCTTGGTCAGGAAACTGATGTCGGCCGTGAGCGTCACGTCGCCTGACATCTTCTTCCAGACAAATTGAAAAGCATCGGCAGCGAACCACATATTTTGGCCGCTGCCGCTGAGCGTATAGGTTTGCTCGGCAGGATCATAGGCGACAGAGCCGGCGTGGAGCACCGTCCCCACGTCATTGTGGCCCTCAAAACTTCCCAAAGCTGTTTTTGCAGTTTGCGCCTCCACTCGGGAGCCAGCAAATGCAAGGCTGCAAACTAAAAACATGATTGACGGCAACGAACGACGTCTTCGCATGAAGTGCCTCCGGCGGATTTCTTGTCCACGAGGAATAACCCGGCATTGTAAATGCCTGAGCGCGCAGTACCAATTCGCGACCCGTTCTGGTACAACGTTCCCCATGAAAATGAATGGATTCTTCTCTGCCATGTTCTTCGTGTGCGTCCTCGCCGTTCTCTCCTCTTCCGCCCAGGCTGGAGCGTCCCCATCGGCAAATCTCGCTCCCATTCCCCCCATGGGCTGGAATTCCTGGAACAAGTTCCAGTGCAACGTCAGCGAAGACATGATCAAAGGAATGGCGGACGCGCTGGTCAAGTCGGGGATGAAAGATGCTGGATATATATACGTGAACATTGACGACTGCTGGCAGGTGAGCCGTGACGAAAAGGGCAATATCGTCGCTGATCCGCAGCGCTTTCCGCAAGGGATGAAAGCGGTGGGCGACTATATTCATTCGCTCGGGCTGAAATTTGGCGTCTACTCCGACGCGGGCTCGCAGACTTGCGCGGGACGGCCCGGCGGACTCGGCCATGAATATCAGGATGCGATCCAGTACGCGGCTTGGGGTGTGGATTATCTGAAGTACGATTGGTGCCACACCACGACCCAGGATGCAAGGGCCTCCTACGCCAACATTCGAGCAGCCCTCGATACTGCAGGCCGCCCGATCGTGCTGAGCATCTGTGAATGGGGAACCGCGAAGCCCTGGCTCTGGGGAAAAGAAGTTGGCGGAAATTTATGGCGTACCACGGGCGACATCAGTGACCGCTGGGGTGGCAAAGAAAAGTGGCCGGACGGAAGTTGCTGTTCCAATGGTGTGCTGGCAATTTTGGATGAGCAGGTCGGATTGCAATCTTATGCAGGGCCGGGACACTGGAACGACCCGGATATGCTCGAAGTGGGGAACGGCGGGATGAGTGACACTGAATATCGTTCGCACTTCAGTCTGTGGGCAATCTTGGCCGCACCGCTGATTGCGGGTAACGATCTGCGGACCATGACTCCTGCGATCCATGACATTCTGACCAACAAAGAAGTGATCGCGGTGGATCAGGACGCGCTGGGACGCCAAGGCGAGCGCGTGGCCAAGAATGGAGAAGCGGAAGTCTGGGCCAAGCAACTCAAAGACGGCAGCCGCGCCGTAGTGCTGCTGAATCGGGGCAGCGCGGAACAGGAGATTGCCGTCAATTGGACTGATTTGGGTTATCCGGCGAGCTTCAATGCATCCGTGCGGGATCTTTGGGAGCACAAGGATCTGGGAAAATTCGCTGGGAAATTCTCAGCCCGTGTCGCTCCACATGGCGTTGTCATGATGAACGTCAAACCATAAAGCGAACACTCAAGCTGGTTTCTTCAGCGCTTCCATCACGCTCTGAATCAGCTCTTTCGCGTCCGTCAGATTTTTCATGATGATCTGAATGTCCATCACCGGCTTGCCCGGCCAGCGCTGGCTCTGACAATAGACGCCGTGCTGGCCGACCAAGGCCATGGCGTCGGTGATCATGTCCATGGTGACGGCAAGGCGGCCCCTTGGCATGCCCATCATGGTTTCGTAATGTTCTAATTCTTCCTGTTTGTCGTCGAATACCGGCATGGGATCGATTGTAACTGCGAGGGTGCGAGGAGCATAATTTGTGCGCTGACGATATTTACTCGACAACGTCCAAACAAATGCAATGAACCTACTCCTGGAGGAAACATGCAGAAGAGAATCGCTCGCCTCACGCTTTTCATTTTCCTGATCACCGCTGCCGGTTTTGCCCAGATGGGTGGAGGGAAACCCAGCCCAGCCGAGTCCGCCACCTGCGATTTGGGTGGAGGCAAAACTATTAAGACGGATTATTCCAGTCCCCGCATGAAGGGCCGCAAAATTTTCGGAGAACTGGTTCCCTACGGCAAAGTGTGGCGCACCGGCGCCAATGAGGCGACAACGTTCGTTCCCAGCACCGACGTTACGGTAGGGGGCAAGAACGTTCCTGCCGGAAACTACACCATCTTCACCGTTCCGAACGCGGACAAATGGACTTTGATCATCAACAAGAAGACTGGCGAGTGGGGCATTCCCTACAAGTATGAAAGCGATGAACTGGCGCGTGTAGATATGAAGGTCTCCAAAACGTCATCCCCGGTCGAGAATTTCACCATCTCTTATGAGAAGAGCGGACAGGGATGCACCATGAATATGGAATGGGAGAACACGCGAGCTTCGGTGGATATCACTGCGAAATAAGGAAACCCGTGTAGGGACAGCCGAGGCGGCTGTCCCTGCATGTACCACGAGGAAATACACGACCGCAAATTGCTGAATTTGAAGTTTGCCGCTAATTTGCGGGTTTCCAGCGCAATACGGGCTTGCGTGCGGCGGCAGTCTCATCCAGCCGAGATACGCGGGTGGAATGTGGTGCGTCCAGCACGGTTTGGGGATCTTCCTCGACTTCCTCCGCAATCGACTTCATCGCCTCAATGAACAGATCCATTTCTTCCTTAGATTCGCTCTCGGTCGGCTCAATCATGAGGGCGCCGGGCACAATCAGCGGAAAAGCGGTGGTGTAGGGATGGAAGCCATAGTCGATCAGGCGCTTGGCAATGTCCATGGTACGGACGCCTTTCCTCGCCTGCAGCTTATCGCTGAATACCACTTCATGCATGCTGGGCGTGGAGTACGGGAGATCGTAAGTGCCCTCGAGTCCTTTGCGGATGTAGTTGGCGTTGAGCACCGCGTCTTCGGTAGTCTCGCGCAGACCGTCAGGACCATTCGCCTGAATGTAGGCCAGAGCTCGGACAAACATCCCAAAGTTCCCATAGAAGGAACGCACGCGTCCCACGGAGTGTGGACGGTTGTATTCGAAGCCAAGCGTGCCATCCGGCTTTGCGACGACAACGGGCGCGGGCAAGAAGGGCTCTAAACCCTTTTTTACTGCCACCGGCCCAGATCCTGGTCCGCCGCCGCCATGAGGCGTGGAGAAGGTCTTGTGGAGATTCAGGTGCATCACGTCTACACCGAAGTCTCCGGGGCGGACCTTGCCTACAAGGGCATTCATATTGGCGCCATCCATGTAGAGCAAGCCGCCCTTCGCGTGCAGGATGTCAGCGATCTCATGAATCTGCTGTTCAAAAACGCCGAGCGTGTTGGGATTGGTCAACATCAAGGCAGCGACATCCTCATTCATCTGCTGCTTCAGCGAGGCCAGGTCGACCATGCCGCGAGCATCTGATTTGAGATTTTCGACCGCATAATTGACCATGGCGGCGGTGGCTGGATTGGTGCCGTGCGCGGAGTCGGGAATCAATACCTTCTTTCGCGGATTTCCCTTCGACTGGTGATACGCGCGCACCATCAACAGTCCCGTCATTTCACCGTGCGCGCCCGCTGCCGGCTGCAGAGTGATCGCGTCCATCCCGGTAATCTCGATCAAGCACTCGCTCAGGGTCTTCATGATCTGGAGCGCGCCCTGCGAGATTTTTTCCGGCTGATACGGATGCCCGTTCGCGATTCCTTCCACCCGCGCCACGGCTTCGTTGACGCGCGGGTTGTACTTCATCGTGCAGGAACCGAGAGGATACATTCCGAGATCAATGGCATAGTTCCACGTGGACAGGCGCGTAAAGTGGCGGATGATTTCAATCTCACTCACCTCCGGCATGTTGCCCAGATCTTTCCTTTCCGCTTTGCCGAGCAGCTTGGCCGTATCCACCTGCGGAACGTCGAGCGGAGGCAGCTTCCATGCCGCCTTTCCGGGCGAGGATTTTTCGAAGATCAGCCCCTCATTCTGGTTGACGTGACGCGTCGCCTTGCGGATTTTGGGCTTCATCGCGTTACCTCTTCCACTTCCTCTTTGGCTGAGCGAACCGAGCGCTCGCTCTCAGCGACCAGCCCTACGGCGGTATCGATTGCCGACCGGGTCGTCAGCTCCGTGCAGCACCACAAGGAGGAATTTCCCAGCTCGGGATAAAACTTCTTCAGCGGTAATCCGCCAATCATCTTGTGTCCCAATAGCCGGCTGTTAATCGCGTAGGGATCTTCGCTAGTCTCGACTACGAACTCGTTGAACCGAGGCGCGCCACCGAACAGAACTTTGCCATGCCGGGCAAACTGGGTGGCAGCGTAGGCCGTCTTGGCAAGATTCTGCTTTGCCAACTCCTTCAATCCGACCCGGCCGTAGATGGTCATGAAGATGTTGACCATCAGCGCGACCAAAGCCTGATTGGTGCAAATGTTCGAGGTAGCCTTCTCCCGGCGTATGTGCTGTTCGCGGGTAGCCAGCGTCAGAACGAATCCGCGGTTTCCCTGCTTGTCGGTAGTCTGTCCCACCAGGCGCCCGGGCATTTGCCGGACATTCTTCTCGCGCGTTGCGATCACTCCACAATACGGTCCGCCAAATCCGAGCGGAACCCCGAAGGACTGCGCTTCCATGGCGATGACATCGGCCTGACGCGGCGGTTCAACGATTCCCAGCGAAACCGCTTCGGCGATAGAGACCACCAGCATGGCTCCGTTCTGGTGAGCGATCTGGGCGATGGCATCGATGTCCTCGACAATTCCGAAGAAGTTCGGGGACTGCACCAGAACGCACGCAGTTTCCGGAGTGATGGATTTCTCCAGTTCCTGCAGATTCAGACGGCCGTCCTGGGCGTAATTCGCGATGGAGAGCGGCATGCCCTGGTGAGTGGCGTAGGTCGCCAGCACCTCGCGATATTCCGGATGCAACGTGCGCGCCACCATGACAGATCGTCGTCCGGTAAGGCGAACGGCCATCATCACGGCTTCTGCGGCAGCGGTCGACCCGTCATACATGGACGCATTCGCCACTTCCATGCCGGTCAACTCGCAGATCATCGTCTGAAATTCGAAGATGGACTGCAGCGTTCCTTGAGAGATCTCGGCCTGATAGGGAGTGTAGGCTGTCAGGAACTCGCCGCGCGAAATAAGGGAATCGATGATCACGGGCCGATAGTGGAAATAAGCGCCGGCACCGAGAAAGCTGGTATAGCCGTCGCCGTTTTCGCGCGAGCGCTGGCGAAAGAAATCCACGATCTCCGACTCCGCCATTTGGCGAGGAATCTTCAGGTCACGGCGAAGCCGGTATTCGGCGGGGATCGACGCGAACAGATCATCGACCGAGCGTGCGCCAATTGCTTTGAGCATGGCTTCGCGGTCATCAGGGGATTTAGGTAAATAGCGCATAGAACTTTATATAGATGTAGGTAAGGGACATTCCGATGGTCGTATCAACGCCGCGCCTTGAATGGACTGTGGTCCGATTTTCAGTGTCCAGCCTCTTCCGCTACGTACTTCTCATAATCTGCGGCCGAGAGCAAAGCATCCAGTTCGCTGGGATTCTTCAGCGTAATCCTCACCATCCAGGAGCCGTGGGCGTCGCTATTCACCTTCTCCGGAGCGGTCGCCAACTCGCTATTCACCTCGGTGACGGTTCCGGAAGCAGGCGAGAATAAGTCGGATACGGCTTTGACCGATTCCACTGTGCCGAAAGTCTTGCCAGCCGTGAGTTCCGCGCCGACCTTCGGCGTTTCCACGAACACGATGTCCCCCAGCGATTGTTGGGCATAATCGGTTATGCCGACCGCTGCGGAATTGCCGTTCACCTGAATCCACTCGTGTTCGCGCGTGTATTTACGATCGCTTGGGTAGGGCATAGAAGGTTCTAGCTCCTGACAGCTGGGAAATCTTTCCCTCATTTTTTCGGACGCTTGTAGAACGGCGTTGGGACGACCACCGCTCCTACTGCTTGACCACGAATCTCTACCTGCAATGGTGTGCCGAGGCCTTCAAATTCTCTCGGGACGTAGGCTAACGCGATATTCTTTTTCAAGTACGGAGCTGGCGAGCCGCTCGTAATGTATCCGATCTCCCGGCCGGCAGTGTCTAGGACCTTATAGCCGTCGCGGGCGACGCCACGTTGGGTCATCTCCAGGCCCACCAAAGTGCGCTTTACGCCGGCGGCCTTTGCTTTTTGCAGCGCGTCGCGGCCGATGAATTCCGGCTTCTCCATTTTGCAGAAGCGATCCAGCCCAGCTTCCCAGACATTAATCGTATCGGAAATCTCGTGGCCATAGAGCGGGAGCTTGCCTTCGAGCCGCAGCGTGTTGCGAGCGCCCAAGCCGCAAGGGACGACCCCAAATTCCTTACCCGCAATGAGAATCTCGTTCCACACAAATGCGCTCGTACCTTCGTCAGATGGAACGTAGATCTCGAAGCCATCCTCGGCCGTGTAGCCGGTGCGGCCCATCAGAGTGTCCTTAAGGCCGCATACTGTGCCACGCGTTACCCAGTAGAACTTCACTGCACTAAGGTCTGCGTCGGTGAGCTTTTGCAGCAGATTTACTGCTTTGGGACCTTGGATCGCGATCTGAGTGAAATCATCTGACAAGTTCTCAACCGCGCAATCGAACTGCCGCGTGTTGTCGCGCACCCAGTTAAAATCCTTCTCCCTCGTCCCCGCGTTAATTACCAGCAGATACTCGTCCTGACCGAGGCGATGCACGATGACATCATCCACAAACGTGCCTTGTGGATAGAGCAAAGCCGAATACTGCGCCTGCCCGATCGCCAGTCGGGAGGCATCGTTCATGGAAATATGCTGAACGGCTGCGAGCGCCTGTCGGCCCGCCAGGCGGATGTCGCCCATGTGGCTGACATCGAAGATGCCGACGCCTGTCCGCACAGCCATGTGCTCGTTGATGATGCCGCCGCCCAGAGAAGCGGGATATTCCACTGGCATATCCCAGCCGTTGAATTCCACCATCTTCGCCCCCATCTGGCGATGGACTGCATTGAGCGCAGTTTTTCGAATGGTGGGCGCCTCTACCGCAGACAAGATCGACCTCAAACGAGCAGTGGCTGGCTGCCGGGATGGTGTGACTGTTTACGGTATCACGCAGTTTTTCGGCGGGTCAAACGGCTGCGGATTCAAGAATGGAGAACTTCAGACTATCGCCCGAACTGCACCGTAACGCGCGATCCGGCGGGGACGTGGGTTCCGGCCGCAGGGGATTGCTGCCGCGCTAGACCGCTGCCAACGGCGTCCAGTTGTAGACCGACGTCTTGGGCCGTCTCAATCGCGCGGCGAAAAGTTTTCCCGACGAATGACGGCACTTCGATCCCGCCTTGCTCCACGTCCAGCACGACCGTGCCGCTAGCGGGCAGCTTTGTTTCGGCGCCGGCAGGAGGGATTGGGTTACCGGAGTCGCCGGAAGGAGCGGGCGATAATGGCTCGCGCACGGCCGCTTGCACGACGGTGCCACTGCCCACCGCCGAGACAGGTGTGGATCGCCTCGCCACAGCTGACAGTCTCGCGCCATCGAGCGTTCCAGTGTTCACTTCTGCGGTTTCCAGGGGCTCGCCGGGATGGTCGGGGGTATCGTCATCCAGATCCTTATCCTTGATTCTGGATTGCGCCAGCAAAACTTGGCGCTGCGGCGCAAGCGGCAGATCATGAGGGACGTGCAGGTACTCAAGCACCTGCTGCGTGACCCGGCGGAAAACTGGGGCCGAAACTTGCCCGCCCTGGTGGAGACCTATAGGCGAATCGAGAATGACGGTAACGACGACTTGAGGGTTATTCAGCGGGGCGAAACCAGCGAAGGTGGCGTTGTACTTAGTCTTCGAGTACGCGCCAGTTGCCGGATCGATTTTTTGTCCCGTGCCGGTCTTTCCTCCTGCCGTGTAACCGTCGAGAGAAGCCCTGCGCGCCGTGCCCTCAAGCACGACCTTTTGCATCATGGAGCGCATCTCGGCCGCCGTGTACGAGGAGACGACCCGCCGCCCTTCCGCCGGATGAAATGTCACAGTTTGCGCGCCTGGATGAAAAGCCACAGTTTGCACGCCCGCTTGCAAAGGCAATGTGCCAGCGACTATGCGCGGGGCGACATACACCCCATCGTTGGCAAACGTTGAAATCACCGCCGCGAGCTGAATCGGCGAAACACCGACTTCCTGTCCAATCGAGATGGCTGCGATCGAGACTTTCGACCATCGGCTTGGAGGTTTGGTGATCCCACGCGTCTCCCCGGGCAATTCAATCCCCGTCTGCTGTCCTAGCCCGAAGGCGCGAATGTACTTGTAATACCGTTCTTCGCCCAGGCGGAGCGCGATTTTGATGGTACCGACGTTGCTCGATTCGGCCAGCACTCCCCATACCGGCAGGATCCCATGTGCCTTCGAGTCGCGAATGCGCATGCGGTTGTAGACGATCGACCCCATTTGGCAGTCGATGAGTTCATCGGGCGTGGTGAGCTTCTCTTCGAGAGCAGCGGAGAGCGTTACAACCTTGAACGCCGATCCCGGCTCGTAGACATAGCTGACAGCACGGTTCGTGAGTGCTCCCGGGGTGATCTGCTTGCGAAGGTTGGGATTGAAGGTGGGCCGGTTCGCCAGGGCTAGAATCTCGCCGGTGTGCGGGTTCTCCACAATTACGGTTCCCGCAATGGCTTGCGTATCGTGAATGGCCTGCTCGAGTTCCTTTTCGGCAATGTACTGGATATTCTTATCGATGGTTAGGACGACATTGTCGCCCGGATCGGGCTGGGTCTCGACATCGGAGAACCACCGTTTACGCGCGTCAACCGAGATAAACATCTTTCCGGCTCGCCCGCGAAGCTGGTCATCGTATTCATGCTCGATGCCGCTTTGCCCGGTGTCCTCCATCCCCACGGACCCGAGCACCTGTGCCGCCAAATCCCTCGCAGGATAAAAGCGCTTCGGTTCCTTTTGCAGGTGAATGCCTTGCAGTCTCAGAGAACTGATGCGCTGGATGGTTTGGTCGTCCGCCTTGCGAGCGACCCAGCAGAAGGTCTTGTGAGCTCGGCAGTCCGCGAGCACGACGTTATAGTCATCCCCGGTAATTCGAGTGATCAACGAGATTGCAGTGGGGAGATCTTTGACCTCGGAAGGCACCGCGAAAGCAGAATCCACCATCACCGACATGGCGAGTTCACGGCCAGCGCGGTCGTAGATGATGCCCCGCTTGGCTGCAAGCGGAATCGCGCGCTGCTGCTGATGCCCTGCCTGCTTTACGAATTTTCCGTAGCTGAAGATCTGAAGGTAGACCAGACGTCCGCAGATGGCGACGAACCACAGAAGGAGTATCGCCCCCAGCAGATACAGCCGAGAGTTTTTGCCAAGATCAGAACTGGTGGCTGCCATGGAGTACTCTCTAGACGGATTGACAGCCTACTTTCAAACAGGCTGCCACGAAACAACCGGGCTCCGCTCCGCGGACAGCCCAGGGGGCTGTAGCTATGCCATCTCTACTGACCCGGGACTACCATTACAGGGGCAGCGCTGGCCATGACCGGACCTTGCAGATCGCCAGCAGAGCCATCCAGGTGGACCACTTGTCCAGGCGCGGGGGGAACCAGGCCCATGCGGCGCGCCAGCACGTCAATGCGCTCGGGGTCGCGCAGGGACGCATCTTCCAGACGCAGCGCGCGGTTCATTTCAGTCGCGCCAGCGAGTTCACGTTTTGCCGATTCGATCTGATATCCATATTCGATAGCCTTGAAGTGCTGCCAGGCATACGTGAACACCAGCAGGAACAGGCAACCCAGGGCGAAGCCGAAGTGCTTCATCTCGCGGCTGCGGCGAGGATCTTCTACCTTGACCAGACGGGAATTGTCGATCGCCTTGGAGAAGTAAATCTCCGGAGTACCTGTCCAAAACGAGCGCCGTTCCGCCGGAACCGCACCTTGAAATGTTGCCGCTGCTGCCGCCATTATGCTGCTCCCATGTAAGCCGTTTCGCTGTCTACGACTGGAATCTGCATGGTAAAGATTTCGTGCAGTTCCTCATTCATGCGCTGCTGCTGCAAGTTCTGGTTAGCCCGCTCCGCTGCGCTCATCAACTCGCTGATCAATGTTCCCGTATACATGTCCTGCTACCTCGATTTGGATTCCTACCACGGAACCCGTTGAAACCAGTTGCCGGCTATGCGGATCTTCGCCCGCTCTTTGAAACCTTTCCCCGGCACAACCGTCACAGCCATGCCGGGTGCCCCGGCAGGTTTTCCGGAGCTAAACTTTTTGCGCGGCCCTTAGCTTCGCGCTGCGGGCTCGCGGGTTGCGATCGCTCTCCTCTTCAGTTGCTGTCACTGGCTTCTTGGTTAGCAGACTGAAGTAACCTTTCTGAGTCCCTTCGCGAAAGGCATCTTTCACGATGCGATCTTCCAGCGAATGAAAACTGATCACCACCACGCGTCCACCTGGCTTCAGCATCCCAGGCGCCGCTTCCAGCAGCGCCCTCAGATCGTCCAGTTCGCGGTTTACGAAGATTCGAAGAGCCTGAAAGGTACGCGTCGCGGGATGAATTCTTCTTTCCGCCTGATTCATTGGCCGGGCCGCGGCTGATATGACCTCAGCAAGATGGGCTGTAGATCGTATCGGCCGCGACCGGCAAATGGCTCTGGCGATTCTCCGCGACCTCCTTTCCTCTCCGAATTCGTAAATCACATCGGCAAGCTGTCGCTCGTCGAGGTGGTTTACCACTTGTTCGGCGGTACGCTCCGACTCCGGGTCCATCCGCATGTCGAGCGGTCCTTCCGCCTGAAAACTGAATCCGCGCGCCGGATTGTCCAACTGCAGGCTGCTGACTCCAATGTCGGCCAGGATTCCATCAATACTCGACGGCTTCTGCCCCTTGGCAATTTCCGCGAAGGAACGCTGCAGGAGCGTAACCTCCGGCCAATCCTGGATCTCTTGCGTCAGCTTTTTACGCGCGATTTCCAGCGCTTCCGGGTCCTTATCGAGGCCAATCAAATGTCCCGGTGCGCCGAGGCGTCTTGCGATTTCGTAACTGTGCCCGCCAAGGCCCACCGTGGCGTCGATATAGGTCCCGCCACGCCGTACGGCTAAAAAGTCGATCGCTTCTTTTAAAAGAACAGGAACATGGCTCGCTTCCCTTCCACCGCCATGCCCAACCCCCTGAGGGGTGTCTGTTAATCCCTCGCCCACTAGATGCCCAGTTCGTCGAGCGTCTTCTCATCCTCAGGCGTGAACTTTTCCTCTTCGATCTCTCTCTTGAACAGCTCCAGGTTCCTCACGACTAGATAGGTCAGATTGCCCAGAACCGCTACCTCGCCCTTGATCTGTCCTGATTCCCGCAACAACTGGGGGAGCAACAGGCGCCCCTGCCCATCCATCTCGACCTGCTGCCCGTAATAGTTCGTTCGATCGAGAAATTTCTTCTTCGTAGGATTGAAATTGGAGAGCCCGGCCAGCTTCTGCTCGATCCGCTCCCATTCCTCGAAGGGATACACTTGTGCAACCTTGCCATCCAAGCTGGTGATGTAGAATTGCTGGCCATATTTCTCGTCGATCACCCGCTTGAACTCCGCCGGGACCTTGAGACGGCCTTTCTCGTCGACCCGGGTTGGATGATTGCCGCGAAACATGAATAAGGCCCCTACGGAAGCCAGTTCCATTCGGGGGAGCGTTCTTTCTTGCCACTACCACAGCAACGAGGGAGGTAAAAACCGCGCAAAGTTCGGTCAAACTCGGATCTTTCGGGCTGTTTGTCGTATTGCTGGGTCGGATTTCCACCGGCTCCTCGATTTCAGCTACTGAATCCCACGAACCCTGCCTGTCGTGCCACTTTCAACCACTTTCTCCCACATCTTAGCTGTAAGTCGTTTATTGTCAAGCAGAAACTTGCATGTGACTGCCGCAGTAGTGCACCACTTCGGGAAAGCACGAGGGCTTGTGGTTTGCTGAATCACCGACCACAAGCAATCGCGTTAACGAACTTTATTCTTTCGCCATTTTTTCGCTACGATTTTTCTTGATCTCGGCCACTGGCCTGCATTTTCTTGTGGAAATTCCTGGCGCAGTGCTTCTCCGGAAACCTGCCATCCCCTCGTAGGTCTGTCTCATCCAAGAGCAGCGAACGTTATGTCGGAGATTTGAGGCCGTGCCATGAAGTCCTTGCAGTTGTCCTTAGCAGTCGTAGTTCTGTACCCCGCCCTGGTTCTGGCGCAACAAGATCAGGCGCCACCGCTATATCCCGCGCCGGGTAATCCGGCCGAGCAGCAAAGCCAGCAAAATCTGGCTAACCAGGTGAATTCGCAGACGCCGGTGTTCAGGGTGAATGTGTATGCCCGTAGCGCCAATGCCGTTAATTACCGCAACCGCGGCGGATCGACGTCCGTCGACTTCAAGGGCACGGACCTGATGCCCTCCATTACCGGGCACGCAAAGATCGATGGCAAAGCTGGACGGTTGGCCATTGATGCCGACCTTGAGCATGTAGGTCCAGCATCCGCCGTTGGGCCCCAGTACCTCACCTACGTCTTATGGGCAGTTACGCCTGAGGGACGAGCCGTAAACCTGGGCGAAGTCCTGCCCAACGGAAACGGCAGGGACAAGCTGAGCGTCACGACCGACCTGCAAGCCTTTGGCCTCATTGTCACCGCCGAGCCCTATTTTGCAGTCACTCATCCTAGCGACAAGGTCGTCGCGCAAAATGTCATTCCGACTGGAGTGAAGGGGTTTGAAGAGCCCATTGACGCCAAGTTCGATGTACTGGAAGGAAGAGAGTACATAGTCGATGTGCCACCCGATCAACTCCCTTCTGCACAGGCGCAGCCGAATGTTCCGCTAGATCTGCTCGAGGCGCGCAATGCCGTGGCCATCGCCAAGGCCGCAGGTGCCCAGCAGTATGCCAGTGACAGCGTGCAGAAAGCCGAGGATATGCTGCAGCGGGCCGAGGACTATTACCAGCGCAAGCAAGGGCGCACGCCCATCGGAACTGCCGCCAGGGGTGCGACGCAAATGGCCGAGGACGCTCGCGTGCTGACCCTGCGCAAGAAAGAATCGGAACGCGAGGAAGCCGCCCGGCGCGCTGCTGCAGAAGCACAGGCCAAGGCTGAGGCCGACGCCGAAGCTGCGAAACGCGACGCCGAACAAGCTCAAGCACAGTCCAATGAAGATGCCCGTAGGAGAGCCGAGGCCGAGCAGGCTCGAGCTCAGGCGGAGCAGCAAGAGGCCGCGCTGCAGGCTCAGCAGCAGCAAGCCCAGGCTCAGGCTGAAGCCGCCCGCCAGGCTGCCGAGGATGCCGAGCGCAAAACGCAGGAGGCTCAGAACCAACTGGCGCAAGCGGAACTACAGCGCCAGCAAGCGGAGACGCAGAGTCAGGAAGCGCAGCGGCAAACTCAGCAGGCTATCCAGGAAAAAGAACAGATGCGCGCCCGCCTGCGGGAACAGCTCAACCAGGTACTGCAGACCCGTGACTCCGCGCGTGGTTTGATCGTCAGCATGCCCGATGTGCTTTTCGCCTTCAATAAGTACACCTTGAAGCCGGAGGCACGCGAACGCCTGGCCAAGATCTCGGGAATTGTGGAAGCCTATCCTGGCCTCAAGCTGCAGGTCGAGGGGCACACCGACAGTATTGGAAGCGATGAATACAACCTGCAATTGTCGGAGAAGCGCGCTGACAGTGTGCGGGCTTACCTGGTCTCCAATGGCGTTCGGCCGGATAGCGTCAGCGCCCAAGGCTTTGGCAAAGCTGATCCGGTGGCTGACAACAGCACTGCCTCAGGACGCAAGCTGAACCGCCGAGTGGATATGGTGGTCACGGGTGACGTAATCGGCACGCAGTTATCGCCCTCGATTGAGCCACTGCCGCAATCGGCAAACCGGTAAAGGCCGGAGTTATGCGCAGTGGCTCGGCTGCGCCTTCGCAGGACAGTCCCAAGGGCTTGCCCTGCGTTGTGCACGGATCACCTGGCCCGGCAGGGTTTCGGAAACGCTGGTTCCCGCAGCCGCTCGCTTCGCTTCGTGGCACAGCCCAAATGGCTGTTCCTTTGTGTTTTGCCTTCTTGTTTCGCTAGTAGATCACTTTGAGTGAGAACTGGATCTGCCGCGAAGTACCTGAGGTCTTGCTGATAATTCCAAAACCGCTGCCGTTGACGATGTTGGAAGGCAGGCCGAAGTTCACGATATTGAAAATGTTGAAGAACTCGGCGCGGAATTCCAGAGTCGCCAATTCAGCGTTGTCGCGATGTCCAAAAGGCGTGTCTTTAATGACCGCGAAATCGAAATCGTGATAGGCAGGACCGCGAAACGTGTTTCGTCCCAGCGTCCCAAAGCGGCCCTGGTTGGGTCCGGTCCCGCCGGAAATGTTGATGGGGATATTGAAGAATGATCGGTTGCCCGCGCCCAACCCAAAATAATCTGCACGAACCGCGCGACTAGTCGACAGGTGGGGCATGGAAACCAGGTCGGGCCGATCGCCTCCGCCGAGCCCGGCGCCAGTCTGTTGTATCCCGGAGAAAACAGTAAATGGCGATCCTGTGGTCAGCGTCGAAATGTTCAGAACCTGCCAGCCTTTGGTAAGGGTTCGACCCAGCGGACGGAAAAAGCGTATGCGATCGAGTGGAATCAACTGAATCACGCTCGCTGCAAAGACATGAGTAACGTCGAACGTCGAAGGTCCCTTCTCCGCCGACGGATCCCAGGGATTCTGGGGTGCAGTCTGCAATACCGTGCCGGAACTCCCCAACAAGCCGGCCAGGACCGCGCTCGTGTCGTCCAGAGATTTGGAGTAGGTGTAGCTCGCCTGCAATCCCAGACCAAGACGCGCGGAATTTTTTGTCAGGCTGGTTTGCAGCGCGTGATAGCTGGAATGCGAGCCACTAGTCATAATGATCTCCGGCCCGAATCCCGCAATGGCGTGGCATGGAGAACTGAATTGCGTAAACGGCGCAAATCCCTGACAAGCTCCGCCGTATCCATTTGTGTTATAAACTCGCGGCAAGTGGATTCCGGCCGTAGCCACATATGACGCGCTGAATTTGAAGTCGCCGAAATCGTGATCCACTCCAGCCGTCCAGCTCCCGATGTAGCCATTGCCAAAGTTCTTCGCGATCCCGGTAATGTTGAGCAATTGCACGTTGCCCGGCGCCAGCGCGTTCAGATCGCTCTGGAATCGCCCCAGATCCATCACCGTATTAGCTGCAACGTCTTCGGTGCGTCCCGTGCGGAAAATCGGCTGCCCCTGAATGTCGTAGGCGGTCGGCAGACTCAGCGGAACGAACATGTTCTGAAACGCAATGGGCTCTCCCGGTTGGGCGAAGATGGACGGAGCAAAAACGAAGGGAATGGCAGCGGTGAGAAAATTGTCCTGCCACAAATTCGGAATCAGCGTGGTAATCGCCCCGCCTGCGTGTAAGGCCGTGCGCTTGCTCACGGCATAATCCAGCGCGAGGCGCGGCCCCCAGCCGTTCCAATCCTGGTCATAGGGAGGTTGGGGATTAATCAGCATGGTCTGTTTTGCTGTCCGATCCCAATATCCGGTCGGCTTCCCTTGTGCATCGGTAAAAATTGGAAGAGAGGTGCGCTTGGTCGCTTCGTGAATGCGGCTGTTCACTTCGTAGCGCAATCCGTAGGTGATACTGAGGTGCGAGCCGGCTTTCCATGCATCCTGAAAATAGAAGTTGTAGGCTTCGCGGCGAACTCCTGCCTCATTGAACTTGCCGCCGACGGGCGTGAGACTGGCAGGTGCAATGGTGTTGTAGGAATACGGCGTCGCAGTCAGTAATCCGGTGAGAGCGTCCGGCAGGGGCTCGCCAACCTCAATATCGTGAGTGCCGCTCGCCGATGTGATCTTCACTGGCGAATACGCCGTACCGCCACCAAATTCGTAGAGCCCATTCGGATTGGTTCCGAAAATGGTGGAGTCTCGATTGACGCGGATCTCGACTCCGCCTTTAAAGGAGTGCGAATGGTGTATCCAGGTGATGTCCTGCTTGAGCTGATAAAGATTGCTATACGAACCGAAGATGGAGCCAGCGGGCTGATCGTATGGCTGGTATAGCCCGTCGGCGTAGGTAACTCCTGGCTGAGTATGATTGGTGGTCGGAAAAAATGGCGTACTGCGAATGTAGCTGATCGAAGTATCCGACGTTATGTGCGCAGAAACCGCCCGCGTGTAATGCACGCCGGCACTCCTCTGGTGATCGAAGAACAGCACCCCGAAACTCGGGTTGATGGCGGTCTGATCAGGATTCGTAAGGGGCCCCGAAACCTGGTTCAGGCTGAAGCGCGTCATCAGTGAGGACTTTTGGGAGATTTTGTGATCCACCCGAATCGAGAATTGATCGGTGCGGGTTACAACTTTCGATGAGGTCGCGTAGGTCCGATTTCCGAAAGGCCCTTCAGGCTCGTTGGGTAAAGGATAGCCGTTGAGCACAGGTAGAATTGCCGCGCTCACCGGCACCGTGAGAGTATCCCCGGGAAATGTCGACGTATCGATTCCCTGGCGCTCCGCCGCGGTCGGAACCGGAATCACCTGGGTTGTCCCCAGCACCTGCCGGAAGCCTTGATACTCGCCGAAGTAGAAGGTTCTGTTGCGGCCGTCGTAGATTCCGGGGAGCACAACCGGGCCCCCATTGGTGAAACCAAACTCATTGCGCTGAAACGGAGGAATCCGGCGGTGTCCGGCAGGATCCGTGTGGTCGAAATAATTGCGCGCATCCAGCGAGGCATTGCGCAAAAACTCAAAGACGCTGCCGTGGATGCGATTGACCCCCGATTTCGAAATCACATTCGTATAACTGGCCGCGCCATGCCCAACTTCGGCCGGCAGCACGCCGGAATTGGACTCGACTTCCTGTATGGCATCCACGTTGAAATTCGAGAAGGTCGCGCCTCCCATCTCGGGATCCGTTGTATCGAAGCCATCCATCGCAAAGATCGTGGTTACTCCGCGCTGCCCATTGACCGCAAACTGCTGGGTGAAGTTGGCGGCCCCGTTGGCGTCCGTCATGGTGCCGGCCGCCAGCAGCAGCAATTTGCTGAAATCGCGGGCATTCAGCGGCAGGCTGGACACCTCCGAACTTGAAAGACGCTCGCCCCCGCTAGCCGGTGTTGAAGATTGAGCAACCGCATTGGTGAGTTCCGGAGTTGGCGGATTCACGCGCAAAACTTCGCCAAAAGAGATCTGCAACGAACTCGTGAGCGCGGCGGCATTAGCAGGCACTTCGAAGGGAAGCGCCGCGTTGTACATCTTGCCGCCGATCGTCACGGAAACCCGGTAAGATCCAGCAGCCACAGACGTAAACAAGAATTTGCCATCGGCGGATGTTCGCTCGGTGTACTGATGTTCTCCCGAGGAGGAGTGCATCTCGACGATCGCACCGTTGACGGATTTACCTGCAACATCCATAAGCACTCCGCTCCAGGAAGCGCCCGAGCCGGCTTTCGCGGTAGGCACGGCGATCAAAAGCGCGAGCAGGTAGAGCCAGTTAAATCGATTTTGCAGCGTCGGAGACATGAACCGGAAATTATAAGGCAACACACCCGGTTTCGCGTTTTGTGAGGCCGTTCACAAAATGTTGGATCTCTCGGCTTTCCTCTGTGCTCCTCTGTGTTCCCTGTGTTGAATGATTTACAAGACTCACCACAGGGGACACAGAGGTCGCGGTTCCGAGGCGCTCGTATGCAACTCCGTGGTAGCATTTCTCAAGACGCTCTTCCCACCCGGTGCAACATTGCTCCGCGCCCGTTCCATCCCGTCCTATCTTCTGTGGGTGGTAGTGATGCTTTGCGCGGAGTCGAAGGCCGCGAACCAGCCTGCCTGGCAGCAGATCAATTCGACTCATTTCACCGTGATCACCGATGCCGGCGATAAAAAGGGCCGCGAGATCGCTTTCCGCTTCGAGCAAATGCGCGCCGTGTTTGCCACTCTTCTGGGAAAAGACCGGCTGACCCAGTCTGTGCCGCTGACCATCCTCGCGTTAGCGAGTGATAAAGCGTACTACCAGGCCGCTCCCTTGCGGCAAGGCGAGCCCATCAACGTCTCCGGATTTTTCGTGCGCGGCGACGATCAGGACTTCATCGTTCTGAATGTTTTCGAGGCGGAACCCTGGCGGGCGGTGGCGCATGACTTCGCTCTCATGCTTCTCCGGTACAACTATCCTCCGGCCCAGGGCTGGTTTGACGAAGGACTGGCAGAATACTTCGCTTCAATTCGCCTCGATGATAAGCAGATCGAAATCGGCGGCGATCCCGATCTCGGCACGTCAAAAATCCCAGCCATGCTCACGGATCAGCGCGACTCCCGCGCAGCCAAATCGCTCACCGACCTGCTTGGCGTTGCCACGTGGATGTCTCTTCCCGACCTGTTCTCGATGAAGCATGACGCCTACGCTCGCAATGAAGGCCCTCATCAGACGCTCTACTACGCCGAGTCCTGGATAGCGATGCATTACCTCCTGCACGAGAAGAAGCTTCCCGAGACGGGCTCCTACTTTGATCTTGTGCTCAACCAGCATGTGCCCGTCGAAGAAGCCATCCAGAAAGCGTATGGCATGTCATCGACGCAACTGGAGCAGGCGGTGAAGGACTACTTCGCCATACAAAAGAAGATGCTCGCGTCAGAGGACTCCAGTCGGAAAGGTGGCTCGCCGCCGAGCGCATCCACAATGGAGCAGGCCTTCAGGTTTCCCAGTCCCATCACCCCCGGAGATTCGGCGATTACAGTGAAGCCAATCTCTGAACCGGAAGCGCGCGCTCTATATGCCGGCATTCAAGTCCGCATTCCCGAGCGCCGTGAAATAGGTCTGAAGACGCTCAATGCTCTGGCCACGACACCTACCTCCGCCGACCAGAAAGCGGAGCAGAAGCATCAGGTCAAGCGCATGGGGGAAGATGCGGAGCAACTTCCGGACAACGCCATCGGGGTTCCCGTGGCACACCGCATTCTTGCCTGGGATCATATCGAACACGGCGAATTCCAGGAGGCGTTTTCCGAATTGAGCGATGCCGCTTCTCTCAATCCGCGCGACATGTGGATTCGCTATTACTTGTGTATTGCAAAGTACCGCATGGCCCAGGCCAGGCACAGCGAGATGATGGGCTTGGCTAACATGATGATTGATCTCAAAGGCGTAATCGAGTGGTATCCGGAGATGGCAGGCGCCTACGACCTTCTGGCGTTTGCGCGAAACACCGGAGGCACCCCGTCCACCGCCCTGCAAACCGAGCGCGAGGCCATTGGCCTGAGTCCTAGAAATGAAGAGTACATTTTCCATCTTGCCGAAATCTATGTAGCGAGTAAGAAGTGGGACGCGGCGAACGCGTTGCTTGCTCGCCTGAAATCCAGCAGCGACCCGAAAATCGTTGGGCAAGCAGCCGAGTTGGGCGAACAAGCTGGCAACGAGCGCAAGTACGGGATTGCGGTCGCAGCGGATGGCAGTGCAAAACCCAAGTACGCGCCCCAGAAGTCGCCTTTTGATGTTCTTGAGGAGGAGGAAGCCAAACGCGAAGCCGCGGAAAAAAGTCATCAGGCGAACCTGCCCGCAGACGGTCGTGCCACTAAGTTTGTTACCGGCCGCCTCTTGGCTATCGACTGCTCCAATTCTCCTGCCGCTGTCTTAACCGTAAGTTCTGGAACAAGTCAACTCAAACTGCGCGCGGCAGATTACCGCACTATCGTGCTAATCGGTGCCGACGATTTCTCCTGCGAATGGCGCAATCGCGAGGTGACCGTAAATTACAAGCCCGGTCCCGGCAAAGAAGGTGATCTGGTTTCTCTGGAGATGCGTTGACAACCCCGTGCTCATTCTTGCGACGCTACTGCGAGGGCCAAATCGCGAGGTTAACCGGTGTAGTCACGGTGTACGGTGATCCGGGCGCCTGACTCGTCCCCGCTGAAGTTACAGTAAAGACGAACAACTGCCCGGCAGACTTGCTAATCGCATAAAGATGATTGCTATGGTCCCATGCGATCTGATCAATGGGAGTGTTCGTCAGCAGCCCTGTAAGCTGCGTCACCGGATTGGCTCCATTGAAATTGAAAACCTGCACGCCAGTTCCCGCCACCGCCAGATAGTTCCCTGCAGGCGACATCTGCATATCGCTGACATTGCCAACCGCTACCGGGGGCATGTCGGCGGCGGTGCTGTTGGTGGAGAGATTCCCTGTGGCATCCGTCCTGTACACTGCGATCTGCGTAGGACCATCTGCCTGAAAGCTGTAAACATTCATTGCGCTAAGCGTTATCGCCACGTGATTGCTCGTATCGGTGGCCGCTAACCAGGGGCAATACGTGTCTCCAGGCGGAGGAGTCGGCATGACTGGAGAAGACCCCAGGTTGCTGACGAGAGTCAGCGACCCGTCGCTGTTTCGCCTGAAGCCGTAAATCTCCTGAATGTAGTGCCAGCAACTCGCGGAGTAGCCGTACGTATCATTCTCCAAAAAACTGACTGGCTTGTTAAACACGGGACTGGCCGCGCTGGACAAAGCGTTAAACGTCAACGCTCCCGTAGAGCTGTCAACGCTGAAGGATCCGTATTGGTTGTTCGCGCAGTCACTCACGTAATCCAAGTCGTAAAGAGTTCTCCCCGTCCGATCGGTAAAGAGGCTTATCGGCGAGCCACAATGGTTTGGATTGCTTTGATTGGCGTTAAGCGATGAACTTTGCGTGATGCTGCCGTCGGATGCTACGGAATACGAATAAATGTTCGTTCCGTCGGTCGTAAACAGGTACTTGCCGCTCGCGGTCATAAACGCAGCATTGACCGCGAAGGGAGACCCGGTAACTGGCGACAGTTGACCAGTCGAATCGGCCCGGTAAGCGACAACCTCGTTGTTGTTGGCACTCTTGCTGCTCGCAACGTACACGAAAGTTGTGGACTGAGAACTTCCGCCGCTTCCGTTCTCGCTGCTGAAGTTTGCCGTGATCGACATGCTGCCATCCAGGGTAACGCTGCAGTTTGCGCTGCCACTGCAGGCACCTGCCCAGGAGGTGAAAGCGTCATTGTTGCCCGGGGTTTCACTAAGAGTGACCGGAGTATTCGGGGGAAAGGTGAAACGGCAAGTGGTCGGACAACTAATTCCGGCTGGACTACTGGTCACGGTACCCGCGCCGTTTCCAGCAATGGATACCGTCAGCACCTCACCGAGGGCGAAGGTAGCGCTTACCTTTTCAGTTCCGGTCATCGACACCGTACAAGGCGCGGTCCCCGAGCATGCTCCACTCCAGCCGTCAAAAAAGTAGTTGTTCGCCGGAGCAGCGCTGAGCATTACCTGAGTGCTTTGAGGAAATGTGGCTGAGCAACTCGTCGGGCAGTCTATCCCCGGCGGCGTGCTGGTCACGTTCCCAGTACCTGACGCAGGCGGTGTGACACTCAGCTGGTAATTCCGAGTTGGCGGGGGTCCTGAAAGCGCTTTTGTGCCTCCTCCGCAGCTTACGAAAGAAACGAGGGCAAGAGTGAAAAGAAGTGAAAGGAAAAAGCGCAACGAAAGGGCCTCACCTCGGGGACTACACATGGGGTGAATTTTGGATGCGGCTTCTTCAACAAAGGTAGTCTTGGGTTGCCGCTGGTAGCCTGCCCTAGGATTGGCAAGCCTTCTGCCGGACAGCAAAAAACCCTCCCCTGGGATGGGAGGGTTCCTGGAACTGGTTCGCAGGTTTTTATGCTGCCCGGACGACGTTTGCGGCCTGAAAGCCTTTGGGGCCCTTGAGCAGATCGAACTCCACGGTCTCACCTTCGTTCAGGGTGCGGTAGCCGTTCTCCTGGATCGCGGAGAAGTGCACGAACACATCTTCCCCCGTGGAGCGTTGGATGAATCCATATCCCTTCGCCCCGTTGAACCACTTCACTGTTCCTTTCTCTCTCACGGATAAAACTCCTTTCACAATCGCGAAGAATGTTCCGCAGATTCCCGGATTCTGCTTCGGTTTTCCCGAAGCCCCCCTCAGAGAGGCTGCAGAATTTTCGGTTGCGTGTAGATGTGCAGAGGGAAGTTAATTCCAAAATAGAAAAGACTCCTCAGTTCCCGGCAGCGATAAGCCGTCGCCGCGGGAATACTCGGAGTCCGACAATTTGGCGCTTTTTCCACTACACCCAACAAACGTCAACCAGCTACTGGTCTCACCACCGGACCAACTGTCCGGTTATGAGCAACAGATCATATGCAGTATTAAATCGTTTCGCAACAAAAATTAGAAAGGATTCGAAATATGACCGAAGGTCATTCGATAGAGCACCCATAACTTTAACAAAGATAAAGAAATAGGTAGTAACTGGGCCTTGCACTTTCGTTCTCGCCGCCTCGGCGGGAATCGCAATTCCCTCTGCTACGATTAGCCTTTCTTGTGGCTAATCCTCCCACTTCGACCTCTCCACCGCCGTCGGAGACAACACCGCCTCCCCGCTCGCGAGTGCGCCGCCGGTCTCCGGGACTGGTGCTCTCCACGGTCAGGTACTTGAGTCGCACCGATGTACACACCTTCGCATTTTCGGTTGCCGCGAACGCGATCTTGTCTTTTTTTCCGTTCGTGGTGCTGATGATGACGGTGATCCGGCGCGTGTTCCACTCCCGCGTCATGTACGAAATTGTCTTGCAGTTGCTGCGCGATTACCTTCCCGCGGGACAGGATTTCGTCATTCGCAATCTCAACTCGATGGTCAACTCGCGGCAGCGCGTCCAGGTCGCTTCGCTGCTGATCCTTCTAGTCACCTCGTCCGGCATTTTCTTGCCTCTTGAAGTCGCACTCAACCGCATCTGGCGCTTCGAGAAAAACCGTTCCTACCTCGGCAACCAGTTGATCTCACTGGCACTCGCCTTTGCGTGTGGCGCTCTCGCACTGACTTCGATTGCGTTGACTGCCGGTCCGGTCTCGTTCATGGAGTTCTTGCTCCGCGGATATGGCACTACCTTCATACGCATGATGGGATTTCTCATGATGAAGCTGTTCGGGATTGCAGCCAGTATCGCAATCTTCTTTCTCATCTACTGGGTATTGCCCAACGGGAAAGTTCCCGCGCGGGTCGTGCTGCCCACGGCAATCATTATGGGATTACTTTCCGAGGCTTTGAAGTACGCCTACATTCTCGCCCTTCCCTGGCTGAATTTTCAGGAGGTTTACGGTCCCTTCGCACTCTCCGTAACCATGATGTTCTGGGCATTTTTATCGGGCCTGCTATTGCTCGCAGGCGCGCACCTCTCGGCAGAAGAGCACTTGCGAAATACGCTGTAACGCAAAAAGGCCGCCTGCCATGGCAGACGGCCTGAACTCCGATCTGACGAAACCTACTTTTTCTGCTCGCCGATCGAGAGCAACTCGACTTCAAAGATCAATGTGTCCCCGGGTCCAATGCTGGGGTCGGGTGGATTGTCGCCATAGGCGAGATCCGCCGGAATATACAACTCCCACTTGGACCCAACCGGCATCAACTGCAAGGCCTCAGTCCAGCCCTTGATCACGCCGCTCACCGGAAAGGAAACCGGCTGGCCGCGTTTGTAGGAACTGTCGAATTCTTTCCCATTCACCAGCGTGCCGCGGTAGTTGACGGTTACCGTATCGCTGGCCGTTGGCTTGGGCCCTGTGCCTTCTTTGACGACCTTGTACTGCAAGCCGTCGGGCAGAGCGGTAACACCTTCCTTGCTTTTGTTGGCGCTTAAGAACGCCTCGCCTTCTTTCCGATTGCCCTCGCCGGCGACGTGAGCCTTGGCTGCTTGCTCTTTGCCCACCTCCGCCCGCAGCTGCTGCAGGGTTGATTTCATTTCTTCTTCAGTCATCAGGGTCTTGCTGCCCGCCATAGCATCCTTCAGGCCACGAGCCACAACTGCCGGATCCACCGGAATTCCCTGCCGATGCAATCCCGTGCCGATACTCATGCCCAGCGCGTAACTGGACTTATCTTTATCAGTCTTGAGCGTATATCCCGGCGCAGCTTTTGCTGTCGTTGTGCCTGGCTTTTTCGCAGCCGTCTTCGGCTTGGGACTGGC
>JAICJP010000129.1 GCA_025928375.1 Candidatus Sulfotelmatobacter sp. | reverse complement strand
CGAACGTATGTTGGCCACTCTGTCTGGAAGCTTCAGCACAATTGCGCTGTTGCTGTCGTTGGTTGGTCTCTACGGCGTGATGTCGTTTGTCGCCACGCAACGGACGCACGAGATCGGGATTCGGTTGGCACTGGGCGCGCGGCGCTGGTCTACGATCTGGTTGGTGCTCCGCGATGGACTGGTGATGATCCTCTCAGGAATATGCATTGGGCTGCCGATTGTTTTGGCTTTGGGACGGCTTGTTGAATCGCAGCTCTTCCAGGTGAAATCCTGGGATCCCGCTGTAATCGCCATTGCTATCCTGGCTCTCAGCCTGGCGGGGCTCGGTGCTACGCTCCTTCCCGCGCATCGCGCTTCTGGCGTAAACCCAACCGACGCATTGCGAGTCGAGTAGATTCTTGTTTGGCTTCACATCGACTAACTGTCCAAAATCGTTTCGGTAGCGCCTTATGTAGCAAGACGGTTTCGTGAGTTCACGGATCACGGGCCATGCGGAAACCAGCTGTAGGTCTTCTGCTCCGTGATCAAAGAAGGCTGCTCTTCAGGCGAATACGAAGGCAGCCGAACTGGTAGATGTTACTGGCAATACAGAGCCTAGGAACCACTATTGCGGCGACTGGTTATTTGCAGTCGATTGGTTTAACTCCTGCTGCAGCTGAAGCAACTGGCGTAGTTCGTCGATGTTCGCCGCGCTGGCAGCCGGCGTGCTTCGTGCACCCGGTGTGGGGGTCCGATTGGATTTGGGCGCCTGTTGAAGGGCCACGTAGATTGGCACCCCGGCTGACACTGTCACCACGATCTGTTGGTTCACCGCTAATCGAGAGACCTCTTGGTCTCCGGTCTCGCCGATGTTACTGGCGACGCGTTCTCGCATCAGATCTGACTCGCTGAGTGGCTGGTTCAAACTGCTTTGACCCAAAAACAAAGAACCTGCCTGGCCAATTCCCGATAGCGATCTGACAAAGACGTTCTTTCCGGTATTCTTGCCTTCAACTTTTCCTTTGAGGGGTCGGAGGTCCAAACCTGTTGCGGAAGCCTCGATCGGAACGGAAGCTCCATCCGGCATCAGCAGAGAATCAAATTGCAGGTCAACATATCCAGAACGGTTTGCCTGCCGGATATGGCCAACTGCTTTTGCTCCTGCAGGAACGATAATTTCTCCGCCTTGTGCATAGTTGTACTCGATCACCGCCAGGACTGGTGCCCGAAGCGCCGTGCTCGCCGCTGATTCCAGGCGGGCCCGCAGACGCGTCCCGGTCGCCAAACCCAGCTCAGGTGCTACGTCATTGGCAGTCTGAGGACCGGTAGGGCTGGTCGGAACCTTGCGGACATAGACCAATGAAGGTTTCTCCATAGTCTCACGTTCTGCTTTACTCACGTCGGATGTGTCGGCTGTCAAGCCTGACTCGTAAGGTGGGGGTTGCCACTTGTCTCCAAACGGCGGAATTGAACCCAGTGTTGCAGTCCCGGCTGTTGGTGTAGGTTGAGAAGCCTTTGTTCCCGGATGGATTATGATTCGCCGGAGGTCGCGTTCGTTCACGAATCCCTGATGGTTTTCCTTGGCTGCTGGACGCCCTGAATCAGTGATGGGAAATAGGCTTCTCTCCTCGCCCTCACCGGTGATGTTTGTGGTCGAGTTGTCTCTCGTCGCTGCGTGCGGACTCTTTGCCTTTTGCGGCCCACTTCGATGTGGCATGGACACGGCAACAAAGATCAGCAGTGCTATCACGATTGCTCCTGCGGCTACAATCACGAATCGGTTCTGTTGGATTTGCTGCCTCACTCTTCGCTTGGTTCCGGTCGCAACCTCGGATGGAGGTTCCAGTGGCAGAGGTGAGATAGGCACGCTCTTCAGGACTTCCGCTTCCTCAATCTCCGATAATCCGGCGTTGCCGTTGCCATTGTGTCCGCTTGGTCGAGTCATTTCGCACCTCCCACGATCGGAGCCACGAAGGCCATCGGAGCCAGCACTGGACGGTCCACTTCTTCTGCTTGGGCAACTGCCAGCAGCAGGCGTTCGCTCGATTCCTTGAAGCTGGGCCGCTCGAATACAACTACTCCATCCGCCCTAGCGCCAGGCGCAAGTCTTCGCGTGGTTATCGAGTAATCCTTGATGGCGACAGGCTCCGCTTTGATTGCTTTTCGGTGCTTGTCTTTCGAGTTCCCGGCAAGCTGTACTTGGGGCGGGAGCAGTTCGACGGTTCTTGCAGAAGCGTTCAGAACGGCGAACGGTACTGCCATCTCTTGCTCCTTTTCGGTCGTCTGCCCCACTGCAACGCGCAGTAGTTTTCCTTGCCAACGCGGATTTTCAAGCCGGTCTGGTCTCATCAACTGCGGTTCCTGGCTGATGGGCTGTTTCTCCGACGAACTTCTCGACGACGGGCCTTCTTGGGCGACATTCCTCGTGTCACCTACCACAAAGCTCGAATGAGCCGACGCGATCAGAAAACTGCGCGGGCGCTCGCAGTTCAGAACATAGTCGACGACATCGCTGTGGTCGGCCTTTCCGTTGCTTACCAAACTAAGTGAGATTTCCCGACCTCCTTTTGTCGTAATCAGAGCATTGGTTTGGGCTGATTTTGCGGTCGTCGCCTTGAAGAACACCAGTTGCGGTTCGGCCTCGGAATGTTCCGCCTTGAACGAACCCGGATCGCCCAGAACAACCGAACTCACTTCCTCCAGCACGCGCACGGAGCTCACATAACCAGGGCGAACATGCAAAACCGTGACCTGTTCTGGGTCAGCAATCAGGTTCATGATTCGCGCTTGGGGCAGCTCGTTTTGCGCCAACACAAGAAGGGAGATTAAGAAGCAGGTCGTTATCAGATGCACCAAACTCAAACATTTGTTCATCGCACATCCCTTTTCCCCGAGATGAGTTTGTCCGACGGTTCATTCCGGGGTTCACGAAGATAAGCTGTTCTAATTCTTGAGACATATGCGAGGACATCGGGATTTCGGTAAGAAAGTCCTCTCTGGATGATTTTGTCTTCTCCGGCGTAATAGGCGGCCGCCACGAGCCGAAGGTCGTTGTGAAAGAGTCGCATTAGCCAAGCGAGATAGCGCACGCCTCCCGACACGTTTTGACTGGGATTGCAGCGATCGGAGACACCCAGCCGCTGAGCAGTAATCGGCATCAACTGCATGAGCCCGACAGCCCCCTTCGGAGAGATCGTGCATACGTGCCAATTCGATTCGCGTTCCACAATGGCGCGAGCCAATGCAACGGGCACTCGATAGTGTTCCGCGTAGGCCGCGACGTAGTATTCCGCCTCCATTCGTGTTGTTTGAGCGCCAGCCTGCGCCCCGCAAGCGATCGCGCAAAGCATTTGCACCGCGATCAGTATTGATTTCATGCTGCGTTCGCTCGCAAAGCCTCTCGGCCATACTGTTGCGCGTCGAAAATCAGACTGGCAAAGCCGTCGCGCAAAAGCAGCTTGCGCCGGTCGGCCTCGGTTTTCGCTAGGAGCGGCAAAAGAATGTCTCTCATCTCCGCCGTGATTTGTTCGGTTCCCATTAGCTTGAGTGCTTGTGCAAGATCAATAATTTCGGAAACAGAAGGCGGCTTCTCCAGGCTCCAGCCTCGCAAGGCTTTGGCGATCCCAGCCATGCCGGCATGGAATTCGCGGCTGGAGTCTGGGGTTGTGAGTGCGACAATTTCTGCTTCCCGTTCAGCAGTCGGGTGTTCAACCCGAAGGTAGAAGCTTCGTCGGCGCAGTGGATCGCCGATGCGCCTTTCTTCGTTCGATGTGAGGACAACGAAGGGAATGCTCTTGGCGTGGATGGTGCCGAGCTTTGGAATGGTGAGCGTCCAAACACTTAGCAGTTCCAACAACATCGCTTCAAACGCATGGTCTACTTTGTCCAGTTCATCGATCAGAAGAACGCACGGCTTTTGGTATTCGAGAGCGCTCAGCAAAGGACCAGCACTGAAGAATTGCCGGCCGTGTAATGCAGCTTGAAAGGACTCCCAATCAACACCGTTAGATTTGGCCTTCAGCTCCACGCAAAGTCTCTGCAGCGGCTCGTCGAATTTTCCGATGGCTTTTTCTTCGTTGATGCCTTCATAGCACTGAAGGCGCTCGACGGTCGTGTGTGCCGCCTCAGCAACCGCAAATGCCAGTTGCGTCTTGCCACTGCCTGCCGGGCCTTCGAGCAGAAGCGGTTTGTGCAGCTTGGTCGCTAAGTAGACGGTCGTTGTGACGATCGAATCAGCCACATAGCCGGTCGCGTGAAGGCCCGCGACAACGTCTTCCAGCGATACGAACATTTCGGATTTCTCCTAAGCGCGATTCCTACGAGTGCGAAAGCCTGATGAAAGTAATCGGCTCCAGGATTTCGGTCAAATCGGTTCCCAATTCCCGCAAACGAAGATTGTGGAAGACTCGGCGGTAGCCTTGACCGAATTTCACGATGGCCCTAAAAGCAGTGCAATTCGGAGGCCAGCCGTGACGGTGATCAACATACGAAACGAACAGAGACGCTTCCTGGGTACAAAGGCAGCTGCCGCGTATTCGGGAATTCCAGCCGGCACCCTGCGATCCTGGAGATGTCAGGGCATCGGGCCGAAGTTCTACAAACCCCGCGGGCGCGCACTGTATGATGTGGCTGACCTGGATGAGTTCATCCAGTCCGGCATCCGCGTTTCCTCTGTGCGCGCAAGCAGGGAGGAACGGAATGTCTATCTACCTGCGGGGTGAGGTCTGGTACTACCTCTTCTACATCAATGGAAGGCGGTACCGCGGCAGCACCAAAACCAATAACGAAACCGAGGCGCTGCGTATCGAGGCCAGAAAACGAGTTGCGGCCGAGCAAGGAGAATCACTGCGGCCGAAACGAGTTCCTCTGGTAAGGGAGTTCGTGAAACCCTTTGAGGAATGGCTCGACAAGACAACGCTCGCCGCCAACACCAAAAGCGATTACAAAAACGGCCGCCATTTGATCCTGAAGACTCCGCTCGCGGGAATGCAGATGGATCTGATTACGGCCGACGACGTCGAAACCATGAACTTCCACGAATCGCCCCACAGCCGGAACTGCGCCATTCGGACGCTGCGCCGCATGTTGGGCAAAGCTCGCGACTGGAAGCTGGTTCGTGAAGTGCCACGAATCAAGACCGCAAAAGTCTATCCGAGGGACCGCATGATCTCATTGGAAGACGAGAAGCGCCTGCTCGGGGCGGCGAAGCGCCCTCTCGATCAGGTGCTCACCATCATGTTGGATTCGGGAATGAGAAACGGGGAGGTCACGAGAATGCGATGGGAGAATGTCGATTGGGACGGCGCATTCTATTTCAACCCCAAAGGCAAGACGCGCAAAGCTCGGCGGCATGTGCCATTGAGCGAGCGCGTCATCGGTCTGCTCAGGACGATTCGGCAAGCGCAGTCGCGCGAGCAGTCTGCGTCACGAGAGTCTCAGCCACGAGAAGGATGGGTCTTTCCCTCAAAGAAAGCTCCATCCGGCCACATTGAATTGAGCGGGCTTGAGCACGGATTCCGCAAGCTGGCTCGTGCCCTCGGAATTCCTGACGAACTGAAGCTGTATTGTGCCCGGCACACGTTCGGCACGGTGGCCATGGCGGAGACCAGAGATCCGGGGCTGGTCCGGGAAGTGATGGGACATGAAAGTCTCTCGACTACGATGGGGTATCTGCACCCGGAAACGGCGGCGATCAAAGCCGTGATCGATCGCCGCAATCAGCAAAAAGTCGAACAGGAAAAAGCCAGCGACCAGGTCGTTCAGCAAGAAAAGGAGGACAAATATGTGATGTAAAAATCAGTTGTCTAGCCACAAAAACAGCCACAGCAACTGATTTTGGGGCTGGCGGGATCTTGAGAAATCGGTGTAAGAGGTTGAAAAGAAATGGTGAGCGCGGAAGGAATCGAACCTTCAACCTACTGATTAAGAGTCAGTTGCTCTGCCAATTGAGCTACGCGCCCACGGTAGGAAATTCTCAGGTGGGACAATCAAAAATTATAGCATTCTTGCTCTGCTAGCTAACGCGAGTCGCGCTGCAAATGTGCGCGGCGTCAAGCCCGGGGAGCAGGCCACGCACTGCTCAACAAGCGCAGCAAGCATCAGCGCCAAATTGGCGAACGCAATCCTTCTCCACGCAACCGCACGCCTCGTGTCGGTGTTGTTAGCGAGCTTACGGGCGCTGACGAGCTTCTGCCCCAAGCGAAGATTCCCGCGCTGCCGGACGGCGGGGCGGCAAAGAATCCGGCCCTAGTGGAGGTCGATGCTCGATCGTGCCGATCACTGGCGCTTCGTCCATGGCCCCGGAGTATGCCATCGAGGCAAAACGCTGCTGGCTGCACATTTCATCGATCATGCGCTGCTGCCGTCGACTGAGGACCGCGTGAGGAAGGATGTCAAAATTGCGAAACACCCACAATAAGTATAACCGCTGCAAGAAGGACGGCATTACGTAACGCGGACCGATCGGTGTCTGCACTCGCACCACCCCGTCCGCCAGTTTTTCAATCCACATACCTGGGACCACCTGAACCTGTAATTGGCCAGAGCAATTGTAGGGCCGCCATTATTGCACTTCAGTGCATCGATGCAAAGCCCTTATTTTCGGGAATCTACGAATATCGTATCTCAAGAATGCCGCCCTTTGTCCCGTGGTGGGAAAATTCTTTTGGGACTTTTTACCCAGACGGAATCGGCGATACCGCGCCTTCTGACCCCGGCCAAGACTCGATTCCTGGTTAAATCCCAAGTTCCGGAAGGATGTCCATCCGGCGGATCTGGGCCGCCACCCCAAATTCGCTGCCCTCGTCTTCTACCCGTACCACCGTCGCCTGGCAACATACCCAGCACTTCTCGCCTGACGTAAGTTCCGGTGGCAGGATGAGCACGAGTTCCACCTCACTTCCCTGCTCCATCTTCGAATTGCTATACAGGAAGATGCCGTTGGCGCTGACATCGCGAGTGTGAGCCGGGACTTCGTCACCCTGGGCAGTGCGCACGCGCGTGGGCACGCGCGTGGCGATTCTCGTTCCGCTCCGGCGCTCGTGATTGGATTTGGTAGACACGTTCAAAAAGTGACCACCTAATGTACACCAAGAGCCCATTCCGGACGAGGAATTCAGCGGAAAGCTCAAAGCAGCGGCGGCACGGACGGCACCCACTGTCTGCGCCAACAACTAGCTGGTCGGCTTGCGCAAGCGCGCCGCCGGGACCACTAAAGCCTGCTCCATCGTGGGCACATTCATCCCCCTCAGCTTGACCTCGATCTCGTGCACCTTCTCGGGTTGCGAGGTCTGATAGTAGGCTTGGACGAGCAACTCCATCGTGAAGGGATTGTCCTGGTCTTCCTCAAGGTGTGCGATCGCTTCCTGATACTTCTTCTGGTCCATCAGCAACGTTCCCGCAGCTCCCTGATAGGAGGCCTGGATCACACGGTTGCGGCTGTTGTTGGCTAGTTTTTCGAGGTCTTTGAGCGTCTGCTCCGCCAGGGCCTGGTTGCCCGCATGCGCGGCGCGCGCGGCGCGCACACGCCAGATGCGGGACGTTTCTTCGTCACGGTCAGAATGCGAAATGGATGCCTGGTGATGAAGCGCGTCTTCAGCCAGCTTCAGCTCTCGCAACGCCGCCGCGTCATCTGACTGATATTCGGCTTTGTGACGATCGGCCTGCGCTTCCTGCAATCCCTGCGCCTTGGCATGTGCGTTTTGCGCAATCTCCGTAAACTGTTTATCGGCCTCGCCGAAATTGCCCTCGCGCACGTACGTCATCGCCTTCTGCATGCTATAGGTGAGCCGGTCTGCCTCGTTGTGCGCGAAGCGGATGGCTTTATCGTATTCGGCCCTGGCCTGTTCCTGATTACCCATCAAGGCGTAAGTATCGCCCAGACCCAATTGTGAGCTGACGAAGTCAGGATCGATCTTCAATGCGGCCTGGTAATGCTCAAGCGCGCTGTCGAATTGCCCGGCCATGCGCTTGAGTTCGCCGTAAGAATCCTGCGGATTGGGCTCGTTCGGCAACAGAACGATGTAGCGATCCATTGCCGCGAATGCCTTGTCGAACTCGCGGTGGCGCGCTTCCACATAAGCCAGATCGTTCACCGCAGCGGGAAAGTTCTTATCGACGGCGAGTGCCTTGAGCATAAAGTGCTCCGCCTGGTCGTCCCCGTTTTCCCCCATCAGCCAGTTGCCCGCCAGATACCAGAGATGCTTGTCGCGGGGATACATCTCCAGCATGTCATTCATGGCAGAAATACCGCCGAGGAAGTCGCCTTCCTGCACCTTGGAAATCCAGGCCACCATCAACTGTTCCCCCGGACTAGTCTTGGGAGCCAATTCCTTTGCCTTCTCCCGAGCAGCGCTGACTTCCTCCGGATTGCCGCTATTGAATGCGATCCAACCCCAGGCCACCGCCAGATTGGGATCTTCTTTCACTGCTGCGCGCCAGTCTTCGTTGCAGCGCTCCAGATAGAGATTTTCGTAATCCTCCACGCCTTTGAAAAACAGTTGCCGGGCTTTTGCAGATTGCGTCGTCACTGGCATCGTGCTGGACTGAGACTTTTTGACGTGGTGCGCGAACGAAGGCGCGGCAAAACTCAGAGTGACTGCCAAAGCTGCACAAAGCTTCATGGAAGCGCGCGGCATCGAGATCTCCGGACAGAGCTGTGGGGAGGAATTACGAGATGAGGGTAACATCGGCGCAATCAGCACACGAGTGACCAAAGGAGTGGAACGGACGGGAGTTCGGCAATGTGCTGCCCCTGCTCCCCAAGGCCCTAGCCCCAGTCCCTAGGCCCTACTCCCTGGCTTTATCGCAATCCTGAGTCTATCGCAATTATGGAATTGAATTGAAGCCAAAGCCCTGACGGGCAATGCCGTAAAAACGCGGCGCTTAACGTCAGGAAGACTCTAAGGAAGGTTGCTCGCATTTTTACAAAAAAGACCGTCCGCTTCCGAACACTCAAAGCGCAAGTGCGGACATCGAACTCACGGCAAACCGGAGACAGATGCCCTTGTGCCAGCATTTGCAGTCACATGGAATGATTGTGCATTGGCCCGCGGAATGCGAACAGCTAAAGGATTGGTAATTTTGGGAGATGTTATGGAGAAGTTCATTCGCGAAATGAAAAGCGCCGCTCGGTCTCTGACACGGACAAAAGGTTACACCCTGACCGTAATCATCACTCTTTCGGCGTGCATTGCGGTGAATGTCGCCATTTTTGCCATCGTGAATTCCGTTCTTCTTCGGCCAATACCCGTCCCCAACGCCCAGCAGATCGTGCTGATGTCAAACCGGTATCCTAAGGCTGGCGTGCCAGACCAGTACATCAGCAGTTCTGGGGATTATTACGACCGCCTGAAGTACGTCACCGCTCTGCAGGATCAGGCCGAGTTCCGCTTTGCCGATCAGACCCTCACTATCAATGGAATGCCGGAGCAAGCGAGAGGAATGATTGCCACCCCTTCGATCTTCCCGCTGCTGCAGGTGCAACCTCTAGTGGGCAGAGCTTTCACGCAGGCGGAAGGGGAGATCGGGAACGAGCAAAAGGTCATTCTCAGTTACGGGTTGTGGCAGGAGCTCTATGCAGGCAATCGCAACGTTTTGGGGCGAGACTTGCGGCTAAGCGGCCGCCCTTTCACCATCGTCGGGGTCATGCCGCGCAATTTTGTTTTTATCAACCCGGAAGTGCGGCTCTGGATACCCACGGCATTCACTGAGGAAGATAAAACAGCCCATCACAACAACAACTGGTACAGCATCGGCCGCCTCAAACCCGGAGCCACCATCCAGCAAGTGCAGGCGCAAATCAATGCTCTCAACGCCGCTAACCTCGAGCGTTTTCCCCAATTGAAGGAACTGCTGATCAATGCGGGCTTTCACACCGCCGTAGAACCCCTGCAGAACATGCTGGTCAGAGATGTGAAAGGCCTGCTGTATCTGCTGTGGGCTGGCGCCGAATTCGTCCTCCTCATCGGCGCGCTGAACGTTGCCAACCTGGCACTGGCCCGTGTAAGCCTGCGCAAAAAGGAAGTTGCAACGCGCCTCGCCTTGGGTGCGGGACGTGTACGCCTAACGAGCCAGTTCCTGGCCGAGAATATGCTCCTGGCGGGCCTGAGTTGCGTGCTCGGCGTAGGCCTGGGTGCGGGCGTTTTGCGGGGCCTCGCACTTGCAGGACTCAACCATTTTCCGCGTGCAAACGAAGTTAATATCAGTGGCAACGTGATCGCAACGGCAATGCTGATGGCCGCGGCCGCGGGTGCGCTCATCACGGTTCTATCGGTGCTCGGATTCCCGAAGCAAGCGTTGCAGGAGGTTCTGCGCGACGATGAGAGAACTGGCAGCGGCAGCAAGAGCACGCGCCGAGTGCGGCAGGGCCTGGTGGTGGCGCAGATCGGCTTTGCCTTTTCCCTGCTCTTTGGTGCCGGACTTCTGCTCGCCAGTTTCCGTCAACTGCTCGACGTGAATCCCGGGTTCAGAACGAAAGGGATCGTGACCGCCTCCATCAGCGCACCGGATACGAAGTACAAAGATCCCGTGCAACAGGAAGCGCTGGTGAACCGCGCCCTCCTAAGCATTCGCCAGATGCCGGGTATCGTCTCTGCCGGCGCGACCACAACTATTCCCCTTGGGGGCAACTACAATAACAGCGTCATCATGGCCGAGGGGCATGTCATGCAAGCCGGGGAATCGGTCATTTCGCCCAACCGCCTGGCCGTGACGCCCGGATATCTGGAAACCATGGGGATCTCCCTGTTGCGCGGGCGTGACTTTCAGGATAGCGATAACCAGAACTCGCCGCGCGTCGTGATCGTGGACCAGAACCTTGCTCAACGCTTTTGGCCCAATCGCGATCCCGTGGGCCAGCGCATGTACGAACCAGGGGAACACGCTCAGATCATCAGCGATGAACACACGGTCTGGTATCGCGTCGTCGGAGTTGTGCGCTCCGTGCGACTGCAGGACCTCTCCGGCACCGGCAATCCTACCGGCACCTACTACTTCCCCTTTGCTCAACAAGCATCGAATTCCTTCACCATCGCGATCAACACCGCTGCAGACAGCGCGTCGACGATTCCCGCCATCCGGGCACAATTGGCCGCCATCGATCCCGACCTCGCGCTCTTCGATGTGAGGACGATGGCGCAGCGCGAGGAACTTTCGCTGTCCTCGCGACGAACCTCGATGCTGCTGGCACTCGCCTTTGGGTTGCTTGCACTATTTTTGGCCGGCATCGGAATCTACGGAGTGCTCGCATACCTGGTCGCACAGCGCCGAAGAGAGATCGGCATTCGCGTAGCGCTGGGCAGCACGCATTCCGGCATAGTGAAGCTCGTCGCGCGCGAAGGATTCATCCTGGTAGGAGTGGGCCTGGCGCTGGGGATCATTGCTGCAATCTCGTTTCGCAGCGTCATTCGATCCGAGATCTACGGAGTAGGTCCGCTCGATCCGCTCGTGGTCGGAGCCGTCACGGTTGTGTT
>JAICJP010000215.1 GCA_025928375.1 Candidatus Sulfotelmatobacter sp. | reverse complement strand
TCCGCTGCCCAAACAAAAAGTCGAAGTCAAGACTGAGCTGGTGAAGACGGATAATCCGTTGGAGGACCCGTCTCTCAGGGGAATTCAGGAAGACCGTTCGACTCCGCCACCACCCCCGCCGCAGCCGCAATAGAAACATGCGGGGTGAACTACTGGTGAAAAGCTGCCACGACAGCAACCTAACTGGCGCGGCATACATCGTACCCGCACTATCATGCGCAAGCTCGCCCTGATTCTGTCCACCTGCTTCCTGTTTGCGACATTCACCTTTGCCCAAAAACGCGTCGAAGCCGGGATATTTCTCGACTCACTCAACATCTCACAAACCAGCACCGATAACCTCGGGCTGGGAGTCCGCTTGGGTTTTCGCGTGCATCGCAATGTCATGTTTGAGGGCGAACTTGCGTACGACTACGGACTCAACTTCAACGAAGCCTACCGCAACGTCATTACGGGCGACATCGTAGCCATCGAGCACACATCCGTTGGCGTAACTCACGGACTCTTTGGCCCGACGCTGGTGAGAGGCGGAGGTCATCTCCATCCTTTTGCCACGCTCAAAGCTGGTTTCATGGATTTCCGGCTCAGTTCCAGCCTGCTGCCTTATGTTGACATCGTTAGCCCGCTCCTCAACCTGCGTACCTCGAGCCTGAACGCTGCGCTTTATCCGGGTGCGGGAATCGAGGCCACGCTTGGCCCGGTGGGCCTCCGTCTCGAAGCTGGAGACGAGATTTATTTCAACCAGGGTGCGCACAATAACCTGCGCATCACCTTCGGCCCGTTTCTCAGATTCTGAATTAGCACCGTGCTGCAAAACCTGCACGCACCCTCCGGACCCGCAGAGCGCCTGTGCTCGTTTAAAATCATTTGGAACGAAGAACTGTCCTAATAATTTCCCATTCAGGATGGCGTTCTTGACGCGATGTCGATTACTCCCAAAATTGGTGTCCTTGCCTTGCAAGGCGACTTCGATGCGCACCGCCGGCGTCTGCAAGAGCTCGGTGCATCAGTAGTGTTAGTCAAAAAGCCAGAGCAGCTGGATGAGATCGATGGATTGGTGATTCCCGGTGGCGAGTCCGGTACCTTCCTCAAACTTCTCGGCCCCGCCGGTTTTGAGAAGCTCAAGCAATTCGTTCGTCTGAAACCGACTTTCGGCACCTGCGCGGGGGCCATCCTGCTGGCCAGCGAGGTCGAGAATCCTCCACAGGCCGGTCTGGGGGCGCTCAATATTCGCGTCCGCCGCAATGCTTACGGACGCCAGATCGACAGCTCGATCCGGGAAGGCAAGTTGCTACGTGATCTGGATGGCCAACTCAATGATTCTCCCCTGGAGATGGTTTTCATCCGAGCCCCGAAAATTTCGAAAGTTGGCGAAGGAGTTGAAGTAATCGCAACCGAAGGCAGTGACCCCGTTGTAGTGCGGCAGGGAAGCGCCATGGCCGCTACATTCCATCCCGAACTTTCCGATGACCCGCGCATTCACCAGCTTTTCCTGAATCTCATCCACAACGGTCAGAAGCAAGCTCATCGCTAGCACCCTGGTTGAATGCGCGGTGGACCAAGTCCAAGCCCCAACCGGAAACTCCAAAGATTCAGTTCCTGCTTGACACGCGTAATGCGTAACCGTATAGTTACGCATTATGCGTGACCATTCGGTTACACATTCCACGGGGAGCCCCGGCCGGGAAATTACTTTCCAGGCATTGGCCGACCCCACCCGCCGGGCGGTGCTGGACCTGCTTCGCCGGGGCGGTCAACCGGCGGGTCAGATTGCCAACGCCTTTCCGGTCTCCCGGCCGGCAATTTCGAAACACCTGCGTCTACTGCGACGCGCCCACCTGGTCCGTGAACATCGGGAAGGGCGGCATCGCGTATACCAACTCAATCCGGAGCCCTTGCGCACCGTCGATTCCTGGATCGATCAATACCGTGTGTTCTGGGCAACGAGGCTCAACAACCTGAAAGCTTTCGTAGAAGCGGAGCACGCGCGAGAGAACGAAGACGCTCGCAGACACAAAGGAAGATCCAAAAACGCAGGTCACGTCCCGAGGAACATTTGATGTCTACAAAAGGTGTTACTCCCGAGCAAGACGTAATCGTCAGCGAGATCCAGATTGCGGCTCCGCCGGAGCGCGTTTTCAAGGCTCTGACCGACGCCGGCGAACTGAAGCAATGGTTCCGCAGCCCGGAGTGCCCGGTGAAGATGTGGGAAATGGATGCGCGATTGGATGGTGCCTATCGTTACTCGACTGAGAAGGGATCGATCATCGTGAACGGGGTCTCTGAATTTGAGTGTCACGGACACATTACGGAATTCGATCCGCCGCGCATTCTCGCTTACACCTGGTACGCGAACTGGCACGACGATAGTACGCGCCGCACCGTAGTGCGCTGGGAACTCACGGCTCAAGAAGATGGTACCCACGTGAAAGTGACTCACAGCGGCCTTTCCAATCTGCCCATTGCTCGCAAGGATTACAGCGGCGGATGGCCGGGTGTGATGGACATGCTGAAGAAATTTATAGAGCAGTAGCACGAGAGAAAACAAATACCGTCGGAGGAAAGATCGATGGCGACCGCCACTATCACGCCGGACCAAAACGCTGTGATTGCCGAGATCTTCATCGCGGCGCCACCGGCCCGCGTCTTTCAGGCGATCAGCGACCCGGCCCAGCTCCCCAAATGGTGGGGGCAATCGGGCCTGTATCACGTCGTGAAATCCACGATGGACGTGCGGCCCGGAGGCAAGTGGCGCAGCGACGGCATCGGCGCCGATGGGAAGGAGTTCTACGTTGAGGGCGAATATCTTGAAGTCGAGCCACCACGACTGCTCGTGCATACCTGGAAGGGCAGCTACAGCGGACCGCTTACTACGGTTGTGCGCTGGGAACTCGAGCCGCAGACGGTGAATGCCTTACATCCCAGCGGTCCGAAAAAGTCCGGCACCGGTACGCTGGTGCGGGTTAGACAGGAAGGATTCGCCGGCAATGTCGCCAATGCCACGGGCCACGGTGAAGGGTGGAAGCGAGTGCTAGGCTGGCTGGAGGCGTTTGTGGAGCGCGGCGAGATCTCGGCACGTTGACTGGGGACGATCGATTAGTGTGCTAGTCGCTGTCCGAACGGTGTTGTAGCGCACTTGCCGCCTTGGAAAGCGCATTCTTCGCATTTGCGGCCACCAGGTGGACCGTTCCCGCGACAAGCATGAGAATCAGCGCAAGCATCACTACATATTCTGAAATGCCTTGCCCGCGCTGGCGTCGCCCAACCGCGTGAATTCGTCTTGTCATGGTGTGAGTCGCTTCCGGTGCGCATGCGGAAATGGGCCTCTTACCCATTGCAGCACATCCCAAGCTGAGCCTGTACTCTGGCCCCAGGAGAGGAGTGCAGAGTCTAGCGCTAGTCCCACCGTCCCAATTTGCGTTCGGTCAAGTAGCGTGATTTTTCGCCACGGATGATTCGCTCTGTCGTTGATTTATCTCGTGGTGCGCTTTGCGGGTAAGGGCGGCTGCTTACGATGGTGGTCTGGGAAGATGCTCGTTGTCCAGATTTCTGCCACGCGACATTTCCCGCCCGCTGATCGAGCTTTCTCAAGCGGCACAAACGCATTGCCTAATCGTGGGCTGCGGAGTAGTATCCTCTGTGCGTTAGACCGAATCGGTCGTGAGCAGCCCTCGCCTTACCAGCTAGTCATCTGCGCAAGTTTTTCCTCCGACTCCCTCGAACGTAAATACCAAAAAGGAACAAAAGTACATCCATATGGAACAAGGAACAGTGAAGTGGTTTAACGATGCCAAGGGCTACGGCTTTATCAGCCGTCAGACCGGAGAAGATGTTTTTGTCCATTTCTCGGCCATTCAGGCCGGCGGGTTCAGGAGTCTGCAGGAGGGTCAGCAGGTTCAGTTTGACGTGACCAAGGGGCCCAAGGGCTGGCAAGCAGAGAACGTCAAGCCACTCTAAATTCTTCAGTTTTGAAAAGAGGCGAATCCTACCGATTCGCCTCTTTTGCTTTTACATTCGCAACCCCAACGCACTCTTCAGTGCCTGCGTCCGTTACCTGACCTGCAGCGTGTCCAACATCTTTTGATACGTGGACTGCAATTGCGCGAACTGGCCTTCCGGAGCAATAAAGACTATGTGCATCATGCCTCCTGAAGGCGTTGCCAGAGTCACCAGCCAATCCCGTTCCGGGGCAGCCTGATCCCCTTGCCGCACTGGAGAAGTGCCGGCCAACATCGTTGACAATGCTTCTGTCCCCGCTGCCTGTATCTTCCGCGGGCTCTCGTAAACCCGCAGCCCA
Source organism: Candidatus Sulfotelmatobacter sp. (assembly GCA_025928375.1). Classification (GTDB taxonomy): domain Bacteria; phylum Acidobacteriota; class Terriglobia; order Terriglobales; family Acidobacteriaceae; genus Sulfotelmatobacter. Next base: position 3,214 of record JAICJP010000215.1, on the reverse strand, counting down.
GGATTGCCCTGCTGCAAATTCTGAATCAGTTTGTCGGTGGCATCGTTAATGGAAGTGGCATCGACATTCTGCGCCGTCGCGAGAATGACGCCATAAGCAATCGCGTTTTGGGCGACTCCTGCGGCCGGAGCTATTGTCGCCGAGTTCTGCCCGGCTCCAGCTTCCCAATTCGCCGGATACGAAATACTGAAGCTGTTTCCCTGAAAAGTTTTGAATTCGCCGCTGGGAGCGACTTGCTGATAGCTAACATTCGAAAGAGTTCCGGGATTGGCTGCACTCGCCCCACCGGCCGCGGCTACATCGCGCGGCACGGCTCCGGATTGCTGATTTTGCTGTGCCCACTGCCCGCTCTTTGCGCCCGTGGAGATTTGCTCGGCGTTGTACGCTTTAATGCCCTTGGCTTGCTGCTTTACCTGTTGGAAACCAGAGTTCGCCGCCGCATACTGCTTCGGTGGCCAGCTGGCAATTTCTTTGTCCACGGCTTCGACGCGGTTGCCTGGGTTGGGGTGATCGCTCAGGAACTGCGGGCCGCCTTTGCCGACCTCTTTCTCCAGCTTGGCGAAAAATTCAGCCATGGCCCGCGGATTGTAACCGGCTTTGTACATGATGATGGCGCCCACGGCGTCGGCTTGCGCTTCATCGTGCCGCGAATATTTCATCAACAGCGTGCCCGCTCCCAGTTGAATGCCCATTTGTGCGAGATCCCCGGCGGCTCCCCCCAGCAGTCCTCCCAATGCCCCCAGGATGTTGGCCCATTCCTGCTTGGGAGCCTGTTTAGCCGAGTGCTGCATGTACACATGGGACATTTCGTGAGCTATCACGCCCGCCAGCTGCGCTTCGTTATCAGCAGCCGTGATAGTCCCGACATTCACAAAAATAGGACCTCCCGGGAGCGCGAAGGCGTTGATATCGCTCTGCTGGACAACGTGGAACTGGTAGGGCCACGACTCTTCCCGCGGGATTACTTTTCCCAGCTTCCTGCCAAGTTGCTGGATGTATTGCGTGGTCGGGTCGGAATCTGGCAAGACTGGCATCTGCTTGTATACTTCGGCAGCCGTTTTCAATCCCAACTGTTCCTGTTTATCCTTGCTCATTCCGGCATGCCCGGGATCAGGCAATTCCGGGGCGCGTGTGGCCTTGGCGGACCACGCGGGCATAGCGACTAAAAACACGCAGAGCAGGGCCACCGCTCGCGTCGGGGTTGCACGGTTCATATTGGCATTCCCTTCCTTTGCTGCAAGATGGATGCGGAGCGCACACACTCCGAAGCACGCCCGACTTCGCCATCCTACGAGCCATAATGCTCGGAGCCCATTGGCGCTTTTCCCTATATTCATCCCGTAAGAAACCAGGTTTTCAACAGCATTCTTGGTTACTCTCGTGCCTCAACCGGGCTGGAGTAATTCTTTCGTGCTCAGGGCAAATCCTACCAGCCTAGGGGAATGCTCCACCTGTGTTTTGAATCACTTACGGACGGCATACGGCTTGCTCTACGAGACTCAGACGAAGTGGCGCGCAACGGGGTGCTTCAGAGAATAACTTCGGCCAGAGGTTTTCTGTGAGCACCCCTTGCTTTAATTAAGATGACGCCCGTCAGTCCTTCCCCCGACAATCAAAAGCTCTCCATTAGAGGAGAGCTTATTTTTTGGTCTTGAGAACTATGCGCACAAAACCGTTCCGCGCCGCCTGCGTTTCGACTGAGCCTACGCCAGCGCGACCTGCTGTTTCACATCAATTCCAGCGCTCCGCAGAAGTTTGGCCACGACGTCCTGCTTCAGTCGAGAGGCGTCGAATTCCACGCGTACCGTTCTCTCTTTGTGATTAAAGCGCACCCGCCGAATGCCGTAGACCTCGCGCATGTTGTCGATCGCCTGCAGTTCTCGCTCTCCCGGCAGCGCACCATAACTGAAAACCACGTCGAGATAGGTCATTCGCCAAAGCCCTTCTGTAAGATGTTGAATTGCCGACAGTACTGCGCCGGATGAATCCAATATAGAGCATCGGCTATCGAACCGCATAGTTGGCGAGCCAAGCGGCGCACCTTCGAGCGAGATGAGCGCACCCAAACCCACCACCGCTGTTGAGCGAGACCCCGTCTGCGGGATGAATGTGAACCCCGCGACCTCGAAGCACGTGCATGAGCACCAAGGCAGAAAATTCTGTTTCTGCTGTGGCCATTGTGTGGAGACATTCAAATCAGATCCCAGCCGATACCTGGATAAGCCGCGCTCATCAGGCCTGGTGACGCTGGGAATGCCGAAAGCCTCTGTGTCCGCTTCTGCGGAGCGGGATCCGGTGTGCGACATGAGTGTTGATGCCGCCATTGCCAAATACACTCACGAGTACGAAGGAAAGAAATATTACTTCTGCAGCGCCCATTGCCTCGAGAAGTTCCAATTGTCACCTCAGAGCTATCTCGACAAAGCCGCTGCCCCGAAGCAGCCCGCGGTCGCCCCGCAGAGACAGCATCCTGAGGTTCGAACTCCAGGGGATGATGCCCGAACCTACGTGTGTCCCATGTGTCCCGAAGTGCATGAACTGAAGCCGGGTGCGTGTCCTTCGTGCGGAATGGCGCTGGAACCGGATGTTCCCATAGCGGCGTCGCGCACTGAGTACACCTGTCCCATGCATCCCGAGATCGTGCGTTCCGAGCCCGGATCCTGCCCCATCTGCGGCATGGCACTGGAGCCGCGCACGGTGACAGCGGCGTTCGAGGAAAATCCGGAACTGCGTGACATGTCCCGCCGCTTCTGGATCAGTCTCGTCCTTACTGTTCCGCTTCTCGCCATTGCCATGGGAAGCATGATCTGGCATGAACTGCTGGGCGAGTCGCGCCATCTGGTGTGGATTGAGTTCGCGCTCTCCACGCCTGTAGTGCTCTGGTGCGGTCTGCCATTCTTTCAGCGCTTCTGGACTTCGTTGGTCAACCGCAGCCCGAATATGTTCACGTTGATCGGCCTGGGCACAGGGGTCGCCTACCTGTACAGCGTCGTAGGGACGGTTGCTCCGCAAGTGTTTCCGGAGTCGCTGCATGCGATGAACGGATATCCCGACGTCTACTTCGAAGCCGCCGCGGCGATCACCGCGCTGGTCCTTCTCGGTCAAGTGATGGAACTGCGGGCGCGTAGCCGCACCAGCGCCGCCATTCGTGCGCTGCTCGACCTCGCTCCGAAGACTGCCCGCCTGATCTCGAATGACGGCTCCGAAAAGGATA
>JAICJP010000421.1 GCA_025928375.1 Candidatus Sulfotelmatobacter sp. | reverse complement strand
GTCCCCAACCACATGGCGGCGAGCGCGGAGAATCCGTGGTGGATGGATTTGCTGGAGAACGGCTCGCAGTCGGCCTTCGCCGCGTACTTCGATGTGGATTGGAATTCGTCTGCGCCCGGATTGCACGGCAGAATCCTGCTGCCGACTCTCGGTCGCCCGTTTGGCGAAGCATTGGAATCCGGGGAACTCAAGCTTGTCTATAGCGACGGCCGTTTCTTCATCCAGTATTTTGAATTGCTGTTTCCAGTGTCTCCGCGATCGTATTACTCCATCCTCAACCAGGGTGTGGAAACTTTGAAGGAAGCGCTAGGGGAAGAAAATGCCGCCTACCAGGAATATTCGGGAATTCTGGCGTCAACGCTGGAGCTGGCGCGCGGAGACCGCCGGGTCGAGAACGCCGCAGAGCGGCGGATGCGATTTGAATCGGCGCGCGATCGTCTTCGCTCGCTGGCCAATGCGAGCCCAGAAGTCGCGCGGCTGATGAAAGAAAACATCGCGGAGATCAATGGCAGGGAGGGGGATCCCGCATCCTTTGGCCGCATGCAGCGCCTGCTGGCCGAGCAAAATTACAAGCTGGCGTTCTGGCAAAACCTGAACGAAACCATCAATTACCGCCGTTTTTTCACCATAGCGGATCTGGTGGGCGTGCGCGTGGAAGATCCTATCGTGTTTGAGGCGACCCATGGATACATCCTCAGGATGGTGGCGCGAAATCCCGCGGCGGGCTTGCGCATTGATCACATTGACGGGCTGCGGGATCCGTTGGGGTATCTCAACCGCCTGCAAGAGCGGCTAGCGACGGATGAGACCAAGTCGGAAGCGCCTTCCTACGTCATCGTGGAAAAGATTCTCGCGCCGGGTGAAGATCTGCCCGAGGATTGGCCGGTCAGTGGCACCACGGGGTACGACTATACCAATCAGGCAAATGGGGTTTTTGTGCATCCCGACGGAGTGCGCCAGATTGAGGAAATCTATTCCCAGTTTATAGGGCGCCGCCAGGACTTTGGCGATGTTCTCTACCAGAAAAAGAAGCTGGTGATGAGCACGCTGCTGGGCGTGGAGATGCGAACGCTCGGCCGCTACTTGTCGGAAATAGCCGCGCTGGATCGATATGCGCGAGAACTCGATCGCGGACGCCTGATGGAGGCTTTGGTCGAGGTCACAGCTTGCATGAACGTGTATCGCACTTACACGCGGAACATGGATCTGCGTCCGCAAGAAACGCAATACATTGAAGAAGCGGTCGCGCAAGCACGGACTCGAGCGCCACATGTAAGCCCTGGATACTTCAATTTTGTTCGCGAGGTCCTGTTGCTTTTGAATCCTCCGCATGTGCTGCCGGACCAGCGGGAAATGCGGCTTGCGTTTGTCACGCGCTGGCAGCAGTTGACCGGGCCGATTGTTGCTAAGGGATTCGAAGACACAGCTCTTTATGTGTACCACCCGTTGCTCTCCCTGAACGAAGTGGGTGGAAATCCGCGGGCAGACGCAGTGCCCAAGCGTGAAGAATTCTACAAGTTGCTTGAGGCTCGGCAGCAGAAATGGCCGGGGACGCTAGACGCAACCTCGACGCATGACACCAAGCGCAGCGAAGATGTCCGCGCCCGGCTGAATGTGCTCTCCGAAATGCCAGACGAGTGGGAGCAGCATCTGAAGCGCTGGTCGGCGCTGAATTCGAAACACAAGGTCAACATTGCGGGTCAGGTCACGCCGGACCACAACGAAGAATATTTCTTTTACCAGACGCTTTTGGGGGTGTGGCCGCTGGACCAGGAAGCATCGGTAGCTCTATGGCAGCGCGTGCAAGAGCATCTGGTGAAAGCCACTCGCGAAGCCATGGTTCATACCCGTTGGACGCGGCCCAATCAGCAGCATGAGGACGCTCTTCAGAGTTTTGCGGCCAGAGTGCTCTCCCCAGAGAATCGCGAGTTCCTTGAAGATTTCCGGCAGTTGCAGGAGAAAGTTGCATATTACGGAATGATCAATGGCCTTTCGCAGACTCTGCTGAAGATCGCTTCGCCGGGGGTAGCGGACTTTTACCAGGGCTCGGAATTGTGGGACCTGCGGCTGGTGGACCCTGACAATCGCGGACAGATTGATTTCGGCAGACGTGCCGCTGCGCTGAACAATATCAGGACCGCGGAGGCCGCCTCAGTAGAGGGAACTTTGCGCGACCTGGTCGCGCATTGGCAAGACGGACGCATCAAGATGCATCTGATCTGGAAGGCTCTCAGTTTTCGGCGCTCTCACGCCGATCTTTTTCATGAGGCAGAGTTTGTACCGCTGCAGACCGCAGGATGCCATGCCGCGAATGTGATCGCGTTTCTAAGGAAAAATGCGCGAGGTTCGGTTCTCGCGGCAATTCCTCGATGGCTTTCGCAAATCCGCCGGAACAACCAGCAATTCGACTGGTGTGACACACGGCTGATTTTGCCTGCCGGTTCACCGATGGAGTGGACCAATCTTCTCGCCACTCCTTCAGTTGCGGCCCAGAATCGTGAAGGGGAGACGTGGGTTTCGGCGAATGATCTATTCCGCGATCTTCCCGTAGCGTTTCTGCATTCATAGTCCTTACAACTCCGTTCTAGTTGCGAGTCCCACGCACTTTGTGCGAGACTTCGCAGCGTGATGGGGCCAAACACGGGAAAGGCCGCGGGACGCGCCGTGCCGATGAGTCCCAAGCCAGTGAGCCTGAAAGAACTGGCGGAACACCTGGACCTGTCTCCGGCAACCGTGTCGCTGGTCATTAACCGTTCTCCGGTGGCCGACTCCATCCCGCAAGAGACTAAGGACAGAATTTTTGCCGCGGTCAAGAAATATAAATACCGCCCCAATTTTTTTGCGCGTTCGCTGCGCGCCCGGCGCAGCTTCACTATCGGGGTGATCGTGCCCGAGGTCAGCGACGGCTACTCCGCCTCCGTGATGAGCGGGGTGGAAGACTACTTGCTGCACGAGGGATATTTCTACTTCGTGGTAAGCCACCGCCACCGCGCCGATCTGATCGATGAGTATCCCCGGCTCTTCCTGCAACGTTCGGTGGACGGCTTGATTGCGGTCGATACTCCCTGGTCGCTTTCGCTGAAGGTCCCGGTGGTCACGGTGTCGGGGCACAACCAGGTAAAGGGCGTCACCAACGTGGTGTTGGACCACGTGCGGGCAGCGGAGTTGGCCATCAAACATCTGGCCGAGTTGGGGCATCGGCAGATCGCGTTCATCAAGGGTCAGGAGTTCAGCTCCGACACCGATATCCGTTGGGCCAATATCGAGAAAGCAGCGCGTCAATTCCAGATCCCGATCCATCCAGCCTTAGTGGGACAACTTGAAGGGGATTCCCCATCGCCCGAACTGGGATATGAGGCTACGCGGAAGCTGCTCGCAACTGGCCAGCCATTTACTGCTTTGTTTGCGTTCAATGACATCTCAGCTATGGGCGCGATTCGCGCGTTGCGAGAAGCCAAACTGCAAGTGCCGCATGGGGTGTCGGTGGTCGGATTCGATGACATTCAGAGTGCGGCGTACCAGAATCCTGCGTTGACCACGGTGCGGCAGCCATTGCGCGAGATGGGACGCATCGCAGCCGAGACTTTGCTGGGGCGCATCCGCAGTTCCGAAGCGCATCC
>JAICJP010000454.1 GCA_025928375.1 Candidatus Sulfotelmatobacter sp. | reverse complement strand
GCGCGGGAGAACATCAGATTTTCTCGGGAGACTCGCGCACCGGAACGGCGTCGTCGGCGGAGAATTCTACTTCGAGATGATCGTTGAGAGAGCTTCCGCTTGGCACGCGCATGGTCAGAACCATTCCGTCATCGGCTTCAACGCGAATCAATTCGGTGGCACCGTGGAACGCCTGATGCAGAAGGTGTCCACGAACCCGGACGGTGCCAGCAGTGGATGCCCCTTGTGCTGGCCGGATGTGTTCGGGTCGCAACGAAAACAACGCCGGACCGTCGGGAAATTCGGTTTTCCACGACATCGCTCCGCAACGGACTGTGCCGGCCTTTACTTCGCCCTTCAGCAGATTGGTGTGGCCGATGAACTGGGCCACATAAGAGGTCGCAGGACGGGAATAGATCTCGCGCGGTGTGGCGACCTGCTCCAGTTCTCCGGATCGCAGCAGCGCGATGCGGTCCGACATCACCATGGCTTCTTCCTGATCGTGGGTGACGAATACGAAGGCGGTTCCTACCTCACGCTGAAGGGATTTCAATTCCACCTGCATTTGCCGGCGCAGATTTGCGTCCAACGCCGATAGAGGCTCGTCCAGCAAGAGCAGTCGAGGCCGGTTTACAAGCGCGCGAGCCAGCGCGACACGCTGTTGCTGTCCGCCGCTGATGCGCGAGGGTTTCTCGGTCGCTTGCGCGGTCATCTTGACCATTGCCAGGGCTTCGGCGACTCGCTGCCGGGTCTCCGCTTCGGGCCGTTTCGCGACCCGCAAACCGTACGCGACATTTTGCTCAACGCTCAGGTGAGGAAAAAGCGCATAGTGCTGGAACACAGTGTTTACGCGGCGGCGATACGGCGGCTGCCGATCGAGCCGCTCCGCTCCCATCCACAGCTCGCCCGAGCTCGCTGTCTCGAAACCCGCAATGATGCGGAGCAACGTGGTCTTGCCGGATCCGCTCTCGCCCAAAATGGTCAGGAACTCGCCTTCGGCGACCTCCAGCGAGACATTCCGCAAAACCTGATTCTGCCCGAAGCTTTTGGCTACATTCCGGATGGAGAGGAGAGACGGGCTTGCGGGGCCCTGCATATCGGCAGTCTGCGTCCGCAGGGAAGCTTTGAAGGTAGCCATGTACGGGTCAGCTCGTTGGAAATGCTGTCATTGCGCGGCTTTTACCTCATTCCAAATTTCCGTGTACTTGGTGCGCCGTGGAACATTCTGCCAGAAGTAGATTCGCTTCTGATAACCCTCCACATTGTCGAGGTGAAGACCTTTGACTTCATCCATGGTCATAAGCTGCGCGGCCTGCGGATTGGCAGGAACGTAGTGGGTCTTGTCCGTGACCAGCTTTTGGGTTTTCGCCTGGATCATATATTCGAGGAATTTGTGCCCGAGTTCTTTGTTTTCACTGGCGGCGGTGATCATCAGGTGATCGATCCAGCCGGTCGTGTTTTCCTTCGGAATCGTCTCTCCGGCCGGAAATCCTGCCTTTTTCAAGTCCGCGGTGTTCAACGGCCATCCCATCGCCATAACGACTTCATGATTTTCAAACAGATTCGTCAACTCACCGCCGGTGGACCACATTTTGCGAACGTTCGGTTTCAGTTCCAGTAACTTCTTCTTCACAGCCTCCAGTTCCTGATCGCTCAAATTGTAGAGGTGCGAAGGATCGGGCTTGTCGTAGCCCAGCACCTGGGCGGCCATGTAGACGGTCGAAAGATCGTCCCAGACGGAAATCCTGCCTTTGTACTTTGGATCCCACATCAGGTTCCAGGAATCGGGAGGCTGCGCGAATGCCGTGGTGTCATAGATCAGCGGATCGGGGCCCCACATGAAAGGGACTCCGTACACCTGACCGCTGTTCCTCACCAGAGGAAGGGAAGTGAGCTGGGAAGAAAGTTGGCTGTAGGTCGGAATCTGCGAGAGGTCGAGAGGCGCGGCCAGTTGCGATGTCGCAATCGCGCTGGCCACATCACTGGAGGGAGAGATCACGTCATAATTGCCCGCACTGCCGCCCCGCAGTTTGGCCATCAGTTCATCGCTCGATCCCATATATGACGCGGAGACCTTGCAATGGTTTTCATCCTCAAAAGCTTTGACGAACGACGGATCTGCGTAGCCTTCCCATACCAGGAGATTTAAGGTAGGAGTTTTCTTCGAGCAGGATATTACGAAAAGGAGCAGCAGCAACGGTACCATGCTCGCTGCGCGATGCCGACCCATTGTGTCCTCCACGAGATGTCTCGATTAGAAGGTTGGCGGGGTATTGACCCACAAGACTAACGTTTCCTTGCGGCCCGGATTTTTCCAGCGGTGCGGAGTGGCGCTTTCAAAATAGAAACTGTCGCCCGGCTTCAGGTGATACTCCTCGCCATCCAGCGTGATCTCCAGTTCACCGCTAAGAACGTAAATGAACTCTTCGCCTTCGTGCGTATAGGGGTCGCCGCTACCGGCTTCGGGCGCAATGCGAAAAAGGTGCGGCTCCATCACTGTATTGCCCCACGCCAGCAGTTCCATACGAACCCCGGCGCCGGCCTCCAGAACCTTACGATCGGAAGCGCGAACTCGCCGGCTGCTGGCCCCATTGGCATCGAAAAAATCGAGGATATTCGTCTTGTAGAACTTCGCCAGCTTACGGAGGGTTCCAACGGAACCGCTCATCTGGGAACGCTCCATGGCGCTGAGAAATCCCACGGAGATGCCGATGGCATCTGCCACTTGAGCAAGCGACAGTTTGCGTCGCACCCGCAGTTGCCGCAGGTGGCCGCCAATGGCGCGGGCGTTGCCATCCCCCGCCGGCCGAACTTTTCCCTCCCGCTTCAGCAGTTGAACGATGGCGGCCGCATTCAAGCCCCGTACTTTGCGGAGGAAACGCGCTCTCTTCAACAGTTTCACGTCTTCCGCTGTGTACAGCCGATACTTGCTCTCCGTGCGGCGGGGGCGCGCCAGTCCGAGGCTCTCCCAGGAACGAATCACGGAAGGAGACACGCCGACCTTCCTGGCGACGTCTCCAATTTTCAAGTAAGGTTCAGCCATTTTCGGGGCAAAGCTATTTCATTAGAAATTTCTATACGGCGTACATCTTTTTTTCTGCTTGACAGCACCCACAG
>JAICJP010000267.1 GCA_025928375.1 Candidatus Sulfotelmatobacter sp. | reverse complement strand
TAGTCGAACATCGCTTCCTTGATGGGCACACCGCGCACATCGATGTTGGTCAGGTCTGCCGAACCCAGTCCCACCGCCTCGGCAAGAAGTACGGTATTGTCGGCGTACTGGAAGGTTTCATCGCCGGGCTGCAACTGCTCGGGCGGATGATCCTTGGGGTTTTTGTAAACGCGATATGGCGCCTCATGCCGGCCCGCGCGTGGGTTGTACCCCATGCAGGCGGCGGCCACAGAGTCCGTATTTACGATGTTTCTGCCAACCACCAGTACTCCCGGATGACAGGGTTTGGACCCCAGAACCCACGGGCCCTCGCCTCCTACCATGGAGACAACACCGTCTGCGATGGCGAGGTCCACCGGGCGCGCGCCGAGAATGTCGACCAGAACGCGAGGCAGGCGCCAGCCTTCGTAGCGGTTCGAGTTCGGATCGAGTTCGGTTGGCACGCCAGAAGGCGCCTGTACCTGCCCGTAGTGGAAGACAGTTTCCCGATTTTTATAGATCCCGAGCGGCGTAATGCCGAACAGGTTTTTGATGCAGAGTGTGAGACCCATTTCTTCGTGGTTCTTCATCTTCGCCAAGCTCACGAAAAAATCGCAATCTTCGTAGGAGTGATTCAGGTGGAATGCCGGGAAGACGTGAGGTTTACTCTGGACCTTCAGAAGAGAGTATTGCTTGGCCTGGCCCAGTGCGTCACTGTCCTCAAACTCAACCAGGGGCGCGGCGTTGCGGATCGCGGCGACGTCCCAGCCGCCAGAGAGCAACTTGTCTTCGAGTTTGTAGCCGCGCTTGCGGCTGTCGGCGCCTTCGAGAATACGAATGCGCTTCGCTCCTAGTGCACCAAATGCCGCGACCACCGCGCCTACTACACGTGGGTGAACCCAATGTGTGTCGCCGGCCGTATATCCGGGAAAGCGCCCGCCACCGGTCAGATTGACCTTGATCCCGACTGTCTTATTCTTGACTTGGTTGGTGAGCCCCCCGATCTGATCGAACATTTGCCGGAATCGGGCCGTGAGGTCCTCGTCGTAGCTGCGGACCTTGGCCACGGATACCGGCTCCGTCGGAGCCGGTGATACGGCCCGAGCTGCATGGGCCGGCCGCACAACCATAGCTCCTGCCGCAAGACCAGAAAGTGCCAACCAATCGCGCCGCGTCAGATCGTGTTTCATTGTTCTCCCTCCGATCATTGGATCGAAACCGCACACCATAACGAAAGCTTTGGAATTGTCACCTCTGTTCGTCCTTCGGCTTCCCGAAGCGGCAGATCCAGCGTTGGCGACTCCGGTGTTTCCATGCGAGCCGAGCGGAACTTCCCCGCCACACGAAGCGTGATCGCTTCCACGGGATGGTCGAAATAGTTGACTAACTCCACGACCAGAGGCTCTTCGGGGCCGCCTCCGCGCGCAAACGTGATTACCGAGGGAACGTTGAACGGCACCACTCCCAGTTCGTCATCCGATAGAAGTTCCTTGAGATCGCGCGCCACAGTCTCCGGATCCGGATCTCTGTAGACAGCGACGCGGCCCTTGCCGGTCTGGACTTCGGAAAACCGTTCCGCCTGCGGAGCGCCTCCCCACGCAGGACCGGCGATCACGAGTCCGCCATTTTCGGCGAACTCCTGCAGCAGCTTGCGTTCAGTCGCAGAGGGCGGGTCGACTGCGGTGGCTACGACGGCCCGGAAGTTCGCTAGCGCAGCGGCGTTCATCTCAGAACGCGTTATCACTCGGTAAGGCACTTGACGGCGCGCCGCGAGCTTCAGGTACTCATCGGCGACATCCTGGTTCGCCGCCGCCGGATCGAGCACAATCCCAACGTTTCCATAACGGGCAAGGGCGCGGCCTTGAGAGCGACTCTCCGCGAATTTCAGATAGCTGGAGAGGCGACGCCAGGTTGCGAGCGCGGAGGGGTCCCCAGCACGCAGCTTGGCGCGAAGGGGATCGTCGAGCGAAACAATCCAACGACCGCCGGCTGCGGCAGCATCGGCAACAGCTCGCGCGTAATCCACGGCTGAAGCGTGCTCGAGCTGGCTGCTGATCCAGAGTGGACGCGGCGGCGCGGTGACAGTCAACGAGTGCGCCAGCCAGATATTCGATTCGATCCACGGCTCGCTGGATGGAGCACCGCGGATGCCCATTTCCGACAGATTGTGTGCGCTGGGCGCAACCCCTTCAACGGCGACAACCGGTGCATAGTTCCAGCGCGACGGCGCCGCTTCCTTGGCGATCTCGACTACTAACATCGACCCGGCGGCTTTGCGCAAAGCAGCAGAAAATTCCTGGGCGAATTGGCCTTCGAGCACAAGTCCATCGAGCGCAGCCCGGGACGCGTCAGCAGCAATTGCTGATGCATCTCCTGCCGCGTAGACGATCCCAAGCACAACCAGACCGCGTTTGTGGGCCGCCTCCGCATAGCGTTGCACGAGCCGCTGCTGCTCGGTTTGGATCGCAGCATCGGCGGGTGCGCTCCAAGTCACGAGCAGGCAGTTGGCGGATGAGTCGTCAAGAAGAGCGAGGGTGGAAGGTTCGTACCAGCGGGCAAGGGCGTCTCTGATGTTAGCGTCCGCCGTCAGCGTTTTCGCTTGGGTACGCCAGGCAACTTCCAAGGGGCCACCGGTCCAGCGAATCGGAACCCAGGCCTCCGGAGCCGAAGTACTCGACCCTACGAGCGTGCATGAGACCAAAAAGAGCAACGCGAGGAGAAGGAAGGACTTTCTCGCCAATCTGCACGCAGCCACGGATCCAGAGATTCGTTCCGCAAGGAATGCCCGGCCAAATAAGTGGCTAGTGATCCTAGTGGCGCCGTGGCGCACAACAGTGCCGAAGGCAGCTGGAGGGGAGCACGCCGCATCTAGGGCTCGCAACCGCACGTAGAAAAGGTCTCCGAATTAAAAATTGAACTTCAGCCCCAGTTGCAACTCGCGCGGACCAACTGACGTGTAGTCGATTTTGCCGAAGTTTTCATCGTCCACGGAAGTATTTGGGGTGCCAAAGACGGGGTGGTTGAACGCGTTTCTAGCTTCGAGGCGAAATTCCACATTCATCTGCTCGCGTATTGCGAACTGCTTGCCCAACGACAGGTCGCTGGTAAATGCCCAGGGGCTTCGGACACTGCCCATCGCTCGAGGAGCATTTCCCAACGTAAAATCGGCAGGACGCTGGAAGACATTGCTATCGACAAAGTAGTTGTCCACCCAATCCGAACCGTGATTGCGCTTGGGTGCTCCTGCAATGTTCGGCCGCTGCGTGCCGTAGGTCGGCAGCGCAACGCCGTCGGCGACGGTGAAGGTGAGCGGGCGTCCATCGGAGATGCGCCAGATGCCGTTCGTCTTCCATCCGCCAATGATGGCTTCTGCCCAGCGCGGCATGTTGCCGAGCAGGGCGCGGCCGTGTCCGAAGGGCAGGTCGTAGCTGTAGCTGAATTGGAGAACGTGCGGAATGTCAAAAGTGGAGAGGCTCCGCTCCAGCCATGGCTTGTTGGGATTCTGCAGGCTGCTGAAGCTGCCCAGCCACGTCACATTGTCGTCGGCCTGGGAAGAATCGTCGATGGATTTCGACCAAGTGTAGGTCACCAGGAACTGCAGCCCGTTGGAGTAGCGCTTTTCGGCGAGCAATTGCAGAGAGTGATAAGTGGAATTGGCAATCATCTGCGGCTCGATGGTTACCCCAGTGAACTGCGGGTGCGGCAGCAGCAACTGGTAGTACTGAACCTGCGAGCTGGATAACCCGCTGTTGGGATCGGTGATGATGCCCGCGAATGGATTATCCACGTAGCTGTTGAGACAGGCGATGGTAAGAGCTTCGCGGGCATTGGCGGCATTGGGATCGCCGACAGGCAAACTCTCTATCCCCGGGCCCAGATGATTGATGTAGTTGGAACCGCTAAAGGGAAGGTGGGTTCCTTTCTTACCGATGTATTCCGCGTTGAACAAGATATTGCTGGGCAGCTGTCGCTCGACGCCAAAGCTCCAGCTCTGCTCGTAGGGGGTCTTGTTCGCAACCGCTGTGCGCAGCGGTCCATTGGCATCGAACCCAACGTCGTTCATCAGGCCGAGCGAGCTGCCCGCCGGCTGGATTAATCCATTGGGGAACGGGTTGCTCAGATGCAGCCAGGGAGTGTTGCCCAGGTTCTGATAGGTGGTGACTACGTTGGTGTATTGGTTGAAGCCCTGGGCTCCATAAGGCACGACGCCGGTTACGCCCGCGCGGGATTGTCCATAGTAGATGCCGTACCCTCCACGCACTACCATTTGGGGAGCGAACTGGTAGGCGAAGCCAAAGCGCGGCTGAATGTCGTGCCAGTCGGTCATATAAATCGTGCGCTGGCCGGAAGTGGCGAATACTTCTCCGCCTTTGAGCGGCATCGTCACTGGCGCGCCGGTGACAGGATTGTCGTAACTGACGCTGCCCCCGTTCAACGGACTTGTCGCATTTGGATCGAACCAGTTCTGGCGGTTGTAGCGGTCGGTGCGCGGCAAGGTAATGTCGTAACGCACCCCTAAATTCAAGGTCAGCTTGTTGGTTGTCTTCCAGTTGTCCTGCACGAAGAAACCATACTGGTAATTGGTCGTCGCGGGACGGAACTGGATTTCATAGAAAGAACCCCATCCGTTGCTGGCGGGTGCCTGCGTGAGCTGGCCCATCAGGAAGCTGGCCATGGCGTCGCCACCGCAGGCCTCGATTCCTCCCGGGCAAGCATAGGAACCATCCGTGGCAAAGTCGAAGAAGCCATTGGGGGCGTTGGTCTGGATGTAATTCATCTGGTGAATGCGGCCATCAAAGCCGAACTTGATCTCGTGCTGGCCGTGCACCTTGTTGACCGAGGCCGACAATTGTCCCGTCTGCTGTCCTAAAAGCATGTTCCCGAAGGGGTCGCTGCCAATGTTCGCAAAACCCGCCGGAGCGTACATGTCGATGAACATCGCGGGAACGCCCATAAACCCATTGCTGTTCAGATACGAAGGGAATCCCAGGTTGCTGAGCGGGTCCGAAACGCCATGAGGGTTGTAGTTCGTGAAATGCCAGACTCCACGGGTAAACCCGAGGGTCACGTTCATCAACAGGCTTGGACTGAACGTGTGTGTGTCGTTGAGCGCAAACAGGTGGGCGTTGCTCCAACCGGGACCGCCCGAACAGGGATCGGCAAAGTTCTTGAAACAGTCGACGCCCGTGCCATGATCGCGTTCATAAGCGAATTTCCCGCTCAGGAAATTGTTTTGCGTGAACCGGTGATCGATCTTGATGTCGAACTTATTGGCGTAATTACGTCTTGAACCAGATCCCACCCAGTTCTGGTAGATGCCTCCTGCAGGATAGTTCGGCTGCGGGAACAGGGCCATCATCTTCTGGGCAATGGGATCAATGAGATTGCCCGCGACGCCGGGAGCCGGCTGAAGATTGGCCGGCAACGTGGGATTGCCGGGGCTGATATAGGAGGCAATGTTGTTGAACGGGATAAATGTGTTGCGCACGACGCCACCCGCATTGGAGTCATACATGCCAGAGTAGGGATCCCAGACCTGACCGGCTGCGACACTGCACATGCCGCTAGAGTCAAAACTCCCTCCTTGGGCAGCGCACACCTCGCCAAAATCGCCGGCACGCATGAGGTTGCTGGGCGCTGACCCGGCACTCGGGCTCAGTCGGGATTCGCGCAGACCATCCCAGTCGAAGAAGAAGAAGGTTTTGTTCTTGATAATCGGGCCACCGATGGTGAAACCGTAATTGTTTCGCCGCAGATCCGGAATGGGATTACCCGCACGCTTGGCGAACCATTCGTTTGAATCAAGGCTGGCGTCGCGGACGAAATCGTAAACGCTTCCATGAAATTTGTTCGTTCCCGAGCGCGTGATCATATTGACCACCGACGCGCCGGAGAATCCATATTCGGCGCTGAAGTTGGTCTGCTGTACCTTGAATTCTTCCACCGCCTCTGGCGAGGGAACGTAGGTGGCCTGGGTGATGCCGCCGTTGGGCTCGGAATTCGTGACGGAGGTGCCGTCGGTGAGAATGTCGGCTGTCGATCCGCGGCTGCCATTGGAGACGAAGTTCGTCCCTGTACAATCGATGCCGCATTGATCGTCCATCGGTGTGACTCCGGGCGCGAGCGAAGTCAGTTGCACCACATTGCGATCGACCAAGGGAAGATCATTGATGAAACGCCGATTGACGACCTGGCCCGTTTCGGCGTCCTG
>JAICJP010000402.1 GCA_025928375.1 Candidatus Sulfotelmatobacter sp. | reverse complement strand
CAGGCTTAGAACGTATCGCCCTGCTAGCGGTGCAGAGAGTAGCCGATCGAGGTCTTGACTTTTGGTGCCTTGGAAAAGACCTGCAGGAAAACCATACCTCTGCCGCTACGCTCGCGGCACAGCGGCACAAATGGTAAATGCTTCATGACCGCACAATGCCCCGGACGCCTGATCCGGGGTTGCGCGCCGAGCGCGCCGCCCTGAGAGCTGATGCAGACCTGCCTCTGGAAACGCTCGCTGCGCTCGCGGGGCGGACGAGGCGTCCGCCCCTACACCAAGCGTTACACCAGGCCCTGGTCGAGCATGGCGTTGGCTACTTTCAGGAAGCCACCGATGTTGGCGCCGTTGACCAGATTGCCCGGCGTGCCGTATTTCTCGGCGGTTTCGTAGCAGTTCTGGTGGATGGCGATCATGATGTTGTGCAGACGGTCGTCCACTTCCTTGCGAGTCCAGCTCAGGCGTGCGCTGTTCTGCGACATCTCGAGGCCGGACGTGGCCACGCCGCCGGCATTGGCAGCCTTAGCCGGTCCGTACAGGACTTTGGCGTCGAGGAACATCTTGGTCGCTTCCAGCGTGGACGGCATGTTCGCGCCCTCAGCCACCAGTTTGCAGCCGTTCTTCAGCAGGTTCGCAGCATCCTTCGCGGTGATTTCGTTCTGCGTCGCGCTGGGGAAGGCGCAATCCGCTTTGATATTCCACAGCGGATTGTGCTCCAGCTTGATGTCGGTGGGCATGAAGATAGCTTTCTTGAACTTGTCAGCGTAGTCGCGAATGCGTCCGCGCTTAAAATTCTTCAGCTCCATGATGTAAGCCAGCTTGTCGCGGTCGATGCCGTCGGGATCGTAGATCACGCCGTTCGAATCGGAGACAGTGACTGGCTTCGCGCCGAAGTCGAGCAGCTTCTCGATCGTGTACTGCGAGACGTTGCCGCTGCCCGAAACCAGGCAGAGCTTGCCCTCGAGCGAGTCCTTGCGGCTCTTCAGCATCTCGTTGGCGAAATAGACGCAGCCGTAGCCGGTGGCTTCCGGACGAATCAGCGATCCGCCCCAGCCCAGGCCTTTGCCCGTCAGGACGCCCGTGAATTCATTGCGCAGCCGCTTGTACTGGCCGAACAGGAATCCGATCTCGCGTCCGCCAACGCCGATGTCCCCGGCCGGCACGTCGGTGTCCGGTCCGATGTGACGTTGCAGTTCGGTCATGAAGCTCTGGCAGAACCGCATGACTTCGTTATCACTCTTTCCTTTGGGATCGAAATCCGATCCACCCTTGCCGCCGCCCATGGGCAGCGTGGTCAGCGAATTCTTGAAGACCTGTTCGAAGGCCAGGAATTTCAGGATGCCGAGGTTGACGCTCGGGTGGAAGCGGAGTCCGCCTTTATAAGGCCCGATGGCACTGTTCATTTCGATACGGAAACCACGGTTAACCTGAATGTTGCCCAGGTCATCGAACCACGGCACGCGAAACATAAGGACGCGCTCGGGCTCGACGATACGTTCGAGCAGACGCGCCGACTGGTACTCGGGGTGCTTGGCGAGGACCAACCTGAGAGAGTCGAACACTTCTGCCACAGCCTGGTGGAACTCGGGCTCAGCGGGGTTCTTCGCTTTCACACTGATCATCACGGATTCAATGTAGTCCGCGGGAGTCTTGACTCCCGGCGGTGTCATCACGGACGTCATAATTTTCCTACCTCCGTAGGTACAGCCTAAAAAGCATGATTCCGCTCTCCATTGTCGGCCTCTCATGAAACGGGGCAGTGATAATTCTCACGGGCGGGCGTGATTGGAGTCACGGAGAGCGGAGGTGGTGTGAAATCAGAGACTTGCGCGACGCGGCGGAGAGTGACGACACGGGCACCTCCTGCTCGGCATATTGTGAGCGCAAGAAGCGCAGAGCGCAAGACCTGGTCGAGACTCCGGCAGAACCAGAATCTTTGCTATCAGCGATATCAGTGCTATCATTGATTGCATGGCAAGCATACTTGTGCGAAATATCCCGGAGAACACGAAGCGGCAGTTGAAGGTCCGCGCGGCGAGGAATGGGCGGTCCATGGAGGAAGAAGTACGGGAGATCCTCAATGACGCTACACGCCAGAAGGCCAAGAGCGGCGCAGAGCTGCTCAAGCAGATTCGTGCGATCTGGGAACCGTTAGGGGGAGTAGAACTGGAGCGCTTGCCCCGTGAACCGGTGCAAGATCCAGAATGGCTCAAGGACTGGAAATAGACTCGACCGTTTTGATTTAGCCGTGATTGTTCTTGATACCAATGTCGTTTCCGAGCTGATGCATACGGCGCCCGAGCCGGCAGTCCTTCGCTGGTTCCGCGGTCAGGTCTCTCAAGAATTGGTCGTCACCGCGATCACCATCGCAGAAATCTTGTACGGAATCGAAATCCTTCCCGCGGGAAAACGCCGTGATGCGCTTCATGCTGGCGCCCAAAAAATGTTTGGGGTGGTCTTAGCAGACCGCACGGCCCCATTTGACGACAGCGCCGCACGGATCTTCCCTGTCATTGTGGCCGAGAGACGCAGGCTAGGCCGGCCTATCGAGAAGATGGATGCCCAGATTGCAGCCATTGCTAGATCTCGCGCAGCTACTTTGGCCACCCGCAACATCGAAGATTTCGAGGACTGCGGGTTGGGCCTGGTGAATCCGTGGCAGTCGAAATCATGATCTCTGTCAGCAGATGCGCGGTAGTTGTTCCCCACTGAGCATGTCCACGACCCGGTTGCCTCCGATGCGGCTTTGCAGGATGACTGTGCGCCCGGGAGCCTGTTCCACTCTCCCGACGCGGACTGATCCTTGCGACACTGGAACTTTCCTCATGATCTCAAGCGCTGGATCTACTTCGGTGTCGGGAATGAACACCGCAAAGCGGCCTTCATTCGCCACATAAAGCGGGTCCAGTCCCAGGATTTCGCATGCGCCCTGCACCACTTCGTGGACGGGGATCAGCGCTTCTTCCAGCCTGACGCAGACGTTGCGGTCGGAGGCGATCTCATTCAGCGTGGTTGCCAGGCCGCCGCGGGTAAGGTCGCGGAGGCAGTGGATTTCGATTCCTGCATTCAGCAATGCTTCGACTGCCGGCCACACATTGGCACAATCGGTCAGAATCGGCGATTCGAATTCCAGGCCTTCGCGCACCGAAAGAATCGCGATCCCGTGACGGCCCAGATCACCGCTGACGATCACGGCGTCTCCGGGTCGAACTGACGCAGGACCAATTGGCATGTGCACCTTCGACTCGATTACTCCAATTCCTGAAGTGTTAACGAAAATTCCGTCTCCCTTACCCTTATCGACGACCTTCGTATCCCCGGTGACCAGCTTCACATTGGCGTTCGCCGCGGCTTGCTGCATCGAGGTCACCACGGCGCGCAGCGTTTCTATTTCCAATCCTTCTTCCAGAATGAAGCCGGCGCTGAGATACAGGGGACGCGCTCCACACATGGCGAGATCGTTCACCGTGCCATTCACCGCGAGATCACCGATGTTGCCTCCAGGAAAAATCAGCGGGCGCACTACGAACGAATCGGTGGTGAAAGCCAGACGCGCGCCATTCACCGGCACGACTGCCCCGTCATGGCGCTGGTCGAGCGCCGCATTGGAGAATGCCGGGATGAAGATCTTTTCAATCAGCTGATGCGTAAGCCGTCCGCCGCCGCCATGCGCGAGCACGATGCGATCATCAGCGACGCGCGGGACCGGACAGTTCAGGTTGAAGGGATTGAGTTTCACGTCTGCCATAGTGGTAGTACGCCGCGCACGCGCCCTCGGAGGATACCATCGGCGCTCCCAGCGGGTTCTCCGGAGTGCACTTCACGGCGAAAGCCGGGCACTCGCGCGGCTTCTTGAGTCCTTGCAGAATCAGTCCGCTGATGCACTCAGGTGATTCCTTCGCTGGCTCGCCGCTGAAGGGGAAGCGGCGGTTAGCATCATATTTCTGAAAACGTCCCCGTAGTTGCAGACCGCTGGCAGGAATTTCTCCCAGGCCGCGCCACTGCCGTGGGCCGATTTCGAATACTTCGGAGATCGTCGTCTGCGCCGGACGATTCCCTTCCCGCCGCACCGCGCGCGTGTATTGATTTTCGACCT
>JAICJP010000068.1 GCA_025928375.1 Candidatus Sulfotelmatobacter sp. | reverse complement strand
GTGCTCGTCAGGTTGTAGTTGTTGTTGACGTGACAATCCGTGCACTGGCGCGGCGGTACGGTGTGCGCACCGGTCAGAACGAATCCGGTGGTCGAGTGATCGAACTTCCCGTCGGTCCAGGCCACAGTGTCGTGACATTGCTGGCACGTTGTCGGGAAACCGGCATGCGGGACTGGCGTTGTAGCCGTGTTGTAGTCAGTCTGATGGCAACTGACGCAGGCCGTCGCCGTGATGTTGTAGTTGTTGTTGACGTGGCAGTCCGTACATTGCCGCGGCGGCACGGTATGCGCACCCGCCAGAATGAATCCGGTGGTCGAGTGATCGAACTTGCCATCCGTCCAGGCCACGGTGTCGTGACATTGCGCGCAGGTTGTCGGGAAACCGGAGTGCGGCACCGGCGTGGTCGCCGTGTTGTAGTCGGTCTGGTGGCAACTGACGCAGGCGGTCGCGGTGATGTTGTAGTTGTTGTTGACGTGACAGTCCGTGCACTGGCGCGGCGGCACCGTGTGCGCGCCCGTCAGCGGGAACCCGGATGTGGCATGGTCAAACGTTGCCGGTTGCCATGCAGCGGTGTTGTGGCACGTCTCGCAAGTCTGCGCGAATCCGCTGCTCACGTGATTCGGATTCGTCGTGCCCTGGAAATCCTTCAAGTGACACGACACACAGGTCGTACTGGTCAGGTTGTAGTTGTTGCTGACGTGGCAATCGATGCACTGGCGCGGCGGCACGGTATGCGCACCCGTCAGAACGAATCCGGTCGTGGAGTGATCGAACTTGCCATCGGTCCAGGCCACGGTGTCATGACATTGCGCGCACGTGGTTGGGAAACCGGCATGCGGAACCGGCGTGGTCGCGGTGTTGTAGTCGGTTTGATGGCAACTGACGCAGGCGGTTGCGGTGATATTGAAGTTGTTATTTACGTGACAGTCCGTACACTGCCGCGGCGGAACCGTATGCGCACCGCTCAGAACGAATCCGGTGCTCGAGTGATCGAACTTGCCATCCGTCCAGGCCACGGTGTCATGACATTGCGCGCAGGTTGTCGGGAAACCGGAGTGCGGCACCGGCGTGGTCGCGGTATTGTAGTCGGTCTGATGGCAACTGACGCAGGCGGTCGCGGTGATATTGAAGTTATTATTGACGTGGCAGTCCGTACATTGCCGAGGCGGAACCGTGTGCGAACCGGTCAGCGTGAATCCGGTCGTCGAGTGATCGAACTTTGCGTCAGTCCACTGCACGGTGTCATGGCACTGCTGGCATGTAGTCGGGAACCCGGCGTGTGCCACCGGGGTTACGGCGTTGTTGAAATCATTCTGGTGGCAGCTGACGCAGGTCGTGCTGGTGATGTTGAAATTGTTATTGACGTGGCAATCCGTACATTGCCGCGGGGGAACCGTGTGTGCACCCGTCAGCGGAAACCCCGATTTCGCGTGATCGAACGTCGCCGGCTGCCAGGCTGCGGTGGTGTGGCAGGTTTCGCAAGTCTGCGCGAATCCCCCGCTCACGTGGTTCGGGTTCGTGGCTCCCTGGAAATCTTTCAAGTGACACGACACGCAGGTCGTGCTGGTCAGGTTGTAGTTGTTGTTGACGTGGCAATCGGTGCACTGCCGAGGCGGAACCGTATGCGCGCCGGTCAACACAAAATTTACCGTGGAGTGATCGAAACTGGCCGGTTGCCAACCCGCAGTAGTGTGGCACTGCAGGCAATTCGAGGGGAAGTTGGCCGCGACGTGGTTCGGATTTCTCGTGCCTTGAAAATCCTTAAGGTGGCAGGTTAAGCAGGCCGAGGTCGTCAGGTTGTAGTTGTTATTCGTGTGGCAATCGGTGCATTGGCGCGGTGGCACAGCGTGCCCGCCCGTCAGCACGAACCCGGTCGACGAGTGATCGAATTTGGCGTTGAGCCAGTTATCACTGGAATGGCAGGTGTCGCAGGCGGTGGAGAACTTTGCCGTAACGTGGTTGGGATTCGTCGTGGCCTGAAAATCTTTGAAGTGGCAGGAACCGCAAGCCGTCGACATCGTTTGGAACTGGCTAGTGGCCCCGCCTTTGTGACAGGCATCGCAGTCCACAGCGGCGTGCGCTCCAGTGAGGGGGAAGCGGTTGCTGTGCTGCTGGATCTGCTGAATCGAAACTTGCCATCCCCGGACCGTGTGGCAGGCCTCGCAATTGGCTCCCAGTTGCCGCTTGTGAATGTCGGCATGGCAGTCCTGGCAGCGCTGTCCAACGTTGCTGAACACCGGTTTTATGTGGCACTGAGCGCAGGCGACGGACTGGTGCATGCCGCGCAGAGGGTAGCGCGTCCGGTTGTGGTCGAATTCTGGAACGGCTCGAATCGGCGTCCACCCGCTGGCTGTATGGCAATTTTGACAAGGAATAGCGAGGTTCCCGTGCGGACTGCGAGTTCCGCCCGATACCTGCGCCTCCCCCGTACCTGGGTACGCGGTAAACGCGAGCAGCGCCACTGCAATGACCTTGAGCACGGCCCCAGCGCGTGACATGGCTTGCCCTTTCGTCTACTCACCACAGACAGAAATGAATTAAGCACAGCTATAAAGGACGGAAGAACCTGCAACTGCAATTGTCAGTCCAACTACGATAACGATTCCCTCGCAGCGGCGGAAAGTTACCGGGGTGCGTATTCGCGGGTTGGTTAGGCCACTGGCCAGATTCCAGCCCGTTCCCTAGTGCTGAAGCCAAGTGTAAGTTCTTCGTGTTACCGCGAAGTTTTT
The DNA here is from genome assembly GCA_025928375.1 of Candidatus Sulfotelmatobacter sp. GTDB lineage: Bacteria > Acidobacteriota > Terriglobia > Terriglobales > Acidobacteriaceae > Sulfotelmatobacter. Next base: position 13,124 of record JAICJP010000068.1, on the reverse strand, counting down.
CCTATTGAACCTTCGTGTTGTTAAGAAATCTGAACGCGCAATTTTTGAACAGATTCCGGCCACAACTGGAAGCGTGCCGTTAGCGGCTATGGCTGCTTTCGCAGGCACTTCACTTGTAGAAAAATCCGAACGTTTGAACTGTAATGAAACGCGGACTCTGTGGCAGGACAGGGTATAAGAATATAGGCCTAAAGATGCAGCGCACAGAATGAAAGGTTGTAAGCTTTGCGAGTCATACGCACGGAGAAGTCCACACAGAAAAGTCGGACGTTTCTAATCTTTTAATCCGGACGCGCTTGCTTTAGGTACCGGGTTGTTGGCGCCGTGACAAGCGGCACATTCTTTCGGCGTAGGCTTGTAGAACAGAACCGTTTTGCCTTCAACCACCCTGCTCAGCTTGTGACATCCGGCGCAACGCACGTTCTGATGCGCGCCTCGCAATGCGAAGTCCGTGCGCTTGTCGTGATCAAACAGCGACGGTTTCCATTTCATGCTGTTGTGACACTCGGCGCAGCGCGTAACTCCAGCCTTTGCGAATTGGTTCGCATGCACGTTCTGATGGCAATCCTCACACTGTGTCGGGGCAGCTTTGAAATCTACATTCAACAACCTGGTTTCAAGACTTGGCGGCTTGTGGCAGTCGATGCACGCCGTAGCGCGATGCGCACCCAGCAGCGTGAATTTCGTCTGCGAGTGATCGAATCCTGAGAGTTCCCTCCAACTCTTGGTCGAGTGGCAGGCCTCGCACCCACTCTGGGTGCCGTCAGCCCGGACTCGCTGCATGCGCTCCTTGAACTGCCCCTTATGAGGATCGTTATGGCAACTGGCGCAGTTCAGGTTGCTCCAGTGATAGATAACGGCGGGCTTGGGCTGGAACTCCGCCGATTCCTTGTGGCAGTCGGCACAGGGAACGGCGACGTGCCCTCCCGTGAGTACGAAACGAGTCTCCTTGTGCTTGGCCAGCGTAAAGGTAGACGGCTTGTAGCCATTCACCGTATGACAACGCTCGCAAGCATTGAAATAAGGCGCGGCGGCAAACTGTCCCGCGTGCCGGTCGCTATGGCAATCTGTGCAGCGATCGAACTTAACTTTGAATAACGTGTCCTTGCCTTTCGGAATATGGCACTGCCCACATTCCAGCCGAGCGTGGCCACCCTGCAACGGATACGCCGTGGACGCATGTTCCTTGACGGTGAACTTCGATGGCTTCCAGCCCTGCACCGTGTGACAGGACGCGCACTCTCCCTGGTCCGCATGTTTGGCAAATTGGCCTTTGTGTGCATCCTTATGGCAGTCCATGCACTTGGCGAATACCAGCGGCTTCTTGAAGTCACCGTTCGCATGGCATTGACCGCAGTCGACACTCGCGTGTTTCCCCTCCAGCGGGAACTTCGTTTTGGAGTGATCAAAGCGCTGATTGACTGACTGCAAAGAAATCTTCTTCCAGCCGCTCGTGTTGTGACACGACTGGCAGCTCTGCGGGAAACTGCCGTGATGCGGATCCTTATGGCAGTCGGAACACTGATTGAATGCAATGCCTACGTACTGCGGCTTTCCGTCGGCCCCATTGGTGTGGCACTTGGCGCATTGCACTTGCAGGTGCAGCCCAGTTAACGGGTAGCGTGTCTTGGAGTGATCGAACTGGCCCATGTTGATCGACTTCCAATCGACGAAGTTGTGGCAGGAAGCGCAATTCTGGCCCAGCCGCCCCTTGTGCTGATCCTGGTGGCAAGTCACGCACGCCGTGGAAAGGCCCAGATAGGTTCGGCTGGGATCTTTGATCTTGATCGCGGCGCGTTCCTGGGGAGAAATGTGCGAGGGATTATGGCACTTCGCACACTCCAACCCAGCGTGCTTGCCCTCGAGAACGTACCCGGCATCTTTGTGATTGAAGGTTTTGATATTCCACTTGATCAGGGGAAAATCTTCACCGTTGTGCTCGGAATGACAGCGGGCGCACTCCTGGCTGGAACCGCTCGGAATGTTGTAGGTAGAGTGCAGGCCCTTGTGAGCGGAGAGGCGGGTAGCGATTTCAGTGTGACAGTCCAGGCATTTGAGGGCAGCTTGACCGCCGAATTTATGGCAACTGGCGCAATTGGTAGAACCGTTGAGGGACTGGTGGGGCCGCGACAGCGGGCCCGGAGAAATCTGCGCCCGAGCACCAGGACTGGCCCACGCCAGAAACAATGCGAAAAGCGCGGCAAACATCGCAGCCGCGGCGGATCCACGGAAGCGCGCGACGCCATCGCCCCAATCCTGGCGAGACCACAAATTCGATCGCACTTCCAATCGCGTCTGACGCCGCAATATCTCCTCGCGAGCTCTGAGGTGAGGACACCACTAATAGTCGCTTTGGAGTTTATTTGTCAGTGACGCTGGGCACCAGTGACCATAGGTACACCTCCTCGATGCCCCTACGTGCACTGCGGCCATGTCCCGGCTGAATTCGGACGAAAACAAGAGCGCCCACAAATGCGGGCGCCTTTTCGACGAGGCGAAGGAAAAATTAGCTTTGGAGTTTACGCCGGAGCATGCCCGCCAATCCCAGGAGTCCGGTACCTAGCATGGCCATGGTCGAAGGTTCAGGCACGGACCCAACGATCGTCGTATCCCCACCCGCGATCATGGTCGATCCGTTGAAGTAGCCTAGGCCAGTATTGATGGTCAATTGAACTGTGACTCCGGCTACGGAGGCTCCGTCCGCTTTCCCCGTAAGAGTTCCGGTCAGCGTGTAACTATGAGTGCCGTTGGCCAGCGTCACTAGCGCCCAGCTCGAAGGACCGGAGAACGATCCGGAGAACAAGGTTCCGCTCGGAACCCCGTTGGTTCCGTTGCCGGTCACGGTGAAAGTGCCGCCCGCTGCAAACGTTCCGCCCATGGTCAGCGAACCAGTGCTTAGGGCACCTGTGGAAAACGTCACTGTGCCCAAGTTTCCTGTCGTCTTTGGGCTGCCGCTCTCGAGGATCGCGATCAATGTGGACCCGGACAGATTCAAGCCGCTACTCGACCCGCTCAGCGTCCCGCCGTTGTTGCTGAAGTCAACACTGCTATCGGCAAACGAGGCGGCAGGAATCATCAGACAAGCCAGCACAATCAATCCGATGGTGAGAGATCGAACAGAAACCATGAGTCGCTCCTTGCAGAAGGCTGGTTGGTGCGGAAACACACAACCTTCAAAGCTCCTTTAGCCTAGGTTGGCCCCCGGAAACGGTCCATACAGCGGTCTCCGTAGGTAGTTGGTCCTATTGCTGTATTGGCCTAAATTATCGGTAGCCGATCCCAGTTCCATGTACCTGCGCCCGAGCTATTTCCCATTGATTTCGCAATCTCTTGCATTTGTAAAATAAATGTCAAAAGGCTGTCCCAGCGCAAAGGAAGTGGGGGAAAAGCAGTGTAAGCTTCAGAAACCGGGTGGAATGCTTGTGTGGGGGTGATATATGGGGAACCTGGTTGCTCCGCTAAATACGCTTCGAACGGCGAGTCTTGAGCCGCTATCCAGGGCGGCAAATCGCATCCTGGTGGTGGAGGACGATCCCGCCGTCCAAAAAGCTTTGCGACGGCTCTTCGAGACAGAAGGATACGCCGTAGAGACTCAATCGGACGGCCAATCTGCGCTGGAGAGCTTTCGCGCCTCCGCCCCCGCCGCCATCGTGCTCGACCTTCGGCTTCCGAAGGTATCCGGCCGCGACGTTTGCAAAGAAATCAAATCCATCGCCCCAGGTTTGCCAGTCGTGGTGCTCAGTGCGGCCAGCGATGTCTCCGATAAAGTTCTACTTTTGGAATTGGGCGCAGATGACTATGTCACCAAGCCCTTCAGCCCACGTGAACTGTTGGCGCGAATTCGCGCCGCATTGCGCCACACCGCCCGTACGACTGAAACCCAGGTCGTCAGCTTCGATGACATCTCTGCCGATTTCAGGAAAATGGAAGTGAAGCGCGACGGCAAACTCGTGGTGCTCACCGCCCAGGAGTTCAAGACCTTCCAATTCCTCGTACAGAATGCCGACCGGGTGATCAGCCGGGACGAACTCCTGAATGAAGTCTGGGGATACCAGAATTACCCCTCTACCCGGACCGTAGACAATCACATCCTTAAGCTTCGGCAAAAGCTGGAGAAGGATCCCTCCAGTCCGATACACTTCCGCACGGTGCATGGGATGGGGTATAAATTCGTCCGCTAAGTCGTAAGCCGGTGTCCAGGGCCGTGCAAAATTCATTTCCAGGCAATTCGTCCGGAGTATTCGTGCCGCGACTGCGGTTGCGCACGCGCTTCCTGCTCGCCATGCTGCTGATCACCGCAGGATTGACGCTCACCAGCCTCTTCCTGGTGCGCCGGACCGTAGAGAATAATGTCCGCCAGAGCATTGCCATCAACTTACGGAACTCCGTTTCTGTCTTCCAGGATTACCTGCATGAACGCGAGACCATGCTGACCAGCGATGTGGCGCTGCTCGCCGATCTTCCCATCACGCGTGCCATCATGACGGGGTCGGACCCGGTCACAATTCAGGACGCTTCCCAGGATGTGGCGGACATTGCCAACAACGATCTATTCGTTCTGGTCAACCGGGCCGGCAAAGTTCTTGCAGTTCATACCAAGACTCCGGGCTTCGGCCGCGAAGCTGCCCAGAAGTATTTCCAGCAGTCGCTCGAAGATCGCGACGTGCCCAGTCACTGGTGGTTTGGCGAGCATCATCTTTACCAGACTTTTATTCAGCCGGTATACCGCGGATCCCGCACCGATGGAACCATGCTCGGATTTCTGGTGATCGGATACGAGATCGACCATCGGCTGGCGGCAGAGGTGAGCAAGGTCGCGGGCAGCCACGTGGCAATCTCCTGCGCTAACGAGCTGATCTCTTCGACGCTTCGTCAAGACCAGCTCACGGTCGATAACGTCCGACCGATCATCGGCGGGTCGGCCCAGTCTGAGCCGCATGATGTCGAGATTGGGTCGGAACGTTACCTGGCCACTTCTTTGGAGCTCTCGAATGCTCCGGAGACGCCGGTCCGCTTCACCGTAATGGCCTCCTACGACCAAGCGACCAAATTCCTCGATGAACTGAATCGCTACATGCTTCTTTTGGGCTTGGCCGCAATTGTGATCGGCAGCGGCCTGGTCTTCTTTGTCTCGCATACCTTTACTCGACCGCTGGGAAATCTAGTGGGCGGAGTGCGGGCGCTGGGCGCTGGCGATTTCCACCATCCGCTGGACGCGCGCGGAGGCGACGAGGTGGCCGAATTGACACGCGCCTTCGACCGCATGCGCGCCAGCCTGCTCAAGAGTCAGCAAGACCTGCTGGAATCGGAACAACTCGCCACCATTGGCCGCATGGCGAGTTCTATCTCCCACGACCTCCGTCATTCCCTGGCGGCGATTGTCGCCAATTCCGAGTTCCTGGTGGACAGTCACCTCAGTCCCGCGCAACGGGAAGAGTTGTACCAGGAGGTGCGCATCGGCGTAAATCTGATGACCGATCTCATCGATTCCCTGCTGGAGTTTGCGCGCACACGTGAATCGCTGAACCTGGCATACAGCAGTGTGCCGGAAACAATTCAACGGGCGCTACAAGCGGTTCGCCTTCATCCCCGCTACAGCGTGCGGACTATCGAAGTTTCCTGCCCCCACAACCTTTCCGGGTGGTTCGACCAGCGGAAACTCGAGCGTGCGTTATACAATCTGCTGCTCAACGCGTGTGACGCCGCGCCCGGCGACCACGGGGTGATCCGCGTAACCGCGGCCGCAGTAGCGGGCGCGATTACAGTCTCGGTGGCCGATAATGGTCCCGGCATCGCGCATTCGATTCGGGACCGCATTTTTCATCCGTTCGTCAGCTTTGGCAAGGAGAACGGAACCGGGTTGGGGCTAGCCGTCGTGCAAAAAATTGTGCAGGATCACGGTGGTGAAGTTTCGGTCCAACGCACGGCGGAAGGCATGACCGTTTTTCGCATGTTCCTGCCGAACCGGGTTCCACAGATGTCGAGTGAATTGGCGGAGACAAGAGCGATGACGCCTCCGCTTGTGCCCGCCCAGCGGGTTGAAGCCAATCAGAACTTGTTGTCTCATCCGGGCTCTTAGGCGCAACTCCCCTGTCTCGCCCGTGCCTGACTCCGGATGCTCCGGGAGGACGGTGTGAAGATCCTTTGGAATGTTGTGTCGCGCGGCGGACCCATGCTGGTTGCTCTTCTGGCCGCGTCTCTCTCTCAGGTGTGTGCGCAGGACACATCGCCTGCCTCTGCCGCCCCCACTTCGGGGGTTCGCGAACTGCAGGATCAGGTACGTGAACTGCGGGCCATGGTGCAGGAAATGCGCACCGAGAACGCGCAATCCCGCGCCGAAATGCAACAACTGCGCCACGACTTGCAGGCCACCCGTGCACTGCTGGAGCGGCCCGCGGACCAGACCCCCGTCCCAGATCAGCCGGCTCTGAATCGAGCCCCCCATCCGGTGACTGCCGATGCAGCTGTAACCCAGGCCGCGACACCTGACTCTATGGAAGAAAGGGTCCAGAAGCTCGAGGACACAACATCTCTCATCGGCTCGAAAGTAGATGAGCAATATCAGACGAAAGTAGAAACGGCGTCCAAGTATCGCGCTCGGCTCCACGGGATCGTGTTGATGAATGCATTCCGCAACGTCGGCAACTCCGACAACCTTGACTTGCCGACTTATGCGGAGAACGTTCTGCCGGGATGGCCACAAGCGAATCTCGGTTTCTCGATGCGCCAGTCAGAAATCGGCCTCGAGTTGTTCGGCCCGACCATAGCGGGAGCCAAGAGTTCGGCGGATATTCAGTTCGATTTTGCCGGCGGTTTTCCTTCCACGGGAAACGGAGTTAATTTTGGCATTGTCCGCCTGCAAACGGGCAGCCTGCATCTGGACTGGAAGAACACTTCGATCACTGCCGGCCAGGATTCTCTCTTCATTTCGCCGTTGTCGCCTACATCCTTCGCCTCGCTAGCCATCCCGGCCTTCGCCTCCGCGGGCAATCTTTGGGCCTGGACCCCGCAGCTTCGGGTGGAACACCGCTTCGCGCTTTCCGATCAGCAGACGATCACCATGCAAGCGGGAGTCCTCGACAATCTCGACTGGCAGAGTCCGCACGATTCCTTCTATCGTTCAGGGCAAGCGGGGGAATATTCCGGTCAACCCGCCTTGGCATTTCGCGGAGCGTGGTCGCGCCCAATACAACAGCACCCCCTCAGTGTCGGGGTAGCCGGATACTACGGTCGGCAGAACTGGTTTTGGGGCCGCAACATTGATTCCTGGGCTGGAATGCTCGATTTCCAGGTACCGCTCCTGCCCCGGCTCGGCTTGTCAGGCGAGTTCTACCGCGGCCGCGCCGTCGGCGGATTGGGGGGCGCAGTAGCAACATCGATTGTGTATGGTGGAGATCCGAGAGCGCCCTTCACCCCGATTCGTGGCCTCGATTCCACCGGCGGCTGGGCTCAGCTAAAGCTGCAGATAACCCCGAAGCTGGAACTCAACGCAAGTATCGCTGATGACAACGCGTATGCTGGAGACGTGCGCGGCTTCGCGCTTGATCAGAATAATTTCGGACCCATCCTGGGCCGGAATCGCGGGGCTCTGGGCAATGTTGTTTTCCGGCCACGCTCCGACCTGCTGCTTTCGGCGGAATTGAGACGTCTGCGGACGTTTCCCGTCTATAGCAGCAGCAGTATGACCAACCAACTGAACCTGGCCATGGGGATTCTATTTTGAGACTCTCTTCCGCAATCATGATCTCGGGGCTTGCAGTTGCCGCAATCTGCGCGCAAGCGCAATCTCCGCTCCGGGCACAGGTAGACCTGACCCGCAACGGTCATCGCGTCAAAGACAGTTCGGAAGTCGTCATCTGGCTCACTCCCGTCGGAGTTCCGGTGCAGGCGCCAAAACAGGACTCCAGCAAAATTCCGAAACTGGTGCAGAAGAACAAAAGCTTCCATCCTCCGATCGTTGTGATACCGGTTGGGGGAAAGGTGGAGTTTCCCAATCGTGATCCGTTTTTTCACAATGTGTTCTCGCTCTTCGAGGGCAAACGTTTCGACTTGGGCCTGTACGAAGGCGGAACGACCCGCTTTGTGCACTTCGACAAGCCGGGCATTTCGTTTATCTTCTGCAATATTCATGCGGAGATGAGCGCGGTCGTGATCGCTTTGGCTACGCCCTATTACGCCATTTCCAACGCCAGGGGAGAGATCACATTTCCCGAAGTTCCGCCGGGACGCTACGACATTCAGGTATTTCATGCAGCGGTAGCTCCAGACGTATTGCGCGCCGCGCAGCGCGAGGTCACGCTGACCTCGGCTGATTCTTCGCTGGGCAATTTTTCACTTGCCGAGACCGACGCCCTGTCCGCACACAAAAATAAGTACGGCCGCGATTACGACCGCCCCGACCCGAACAGCCCAGCCTACGCGCGACCGTAGGTCATCTTGCACCTCAATCTTTCCTCTTCTAGGCTTCTTCCTTATGGATCCCAGCCACCTGCTGAAGAAATTTGTCCGTAGCTTTGAAAAATTGGATGAGATGTATGTCTTCAAGGAGATCGATGAAATCGCCTACTCACTTAGATCCGGAGAACAAGATGAACTTGGTAGATGGAGGTGGAGAGTTGAGGAGGCCATCACCGAGCGGGAATATTTAGACGCAGTATATGCAAAACTGCCCGCCCCTTTCCCGCCACTTTACGAGCAACTCGTGCTCTCCTATCGCTGGGCGAAGGTGGATCTTCAGTCATTCTCTCTGTTGGCGAACCCTCCTGGCAGTGATTTGAGCGGTCTGCGGGCACAAATCTCTCACGACAAAGGCCTGTGGGACAGTCTAATCCCAGCGGGCTATATTCAATTCGGTAGCGGGCCGGATATGGATTACGATCCAGTGTGCTTCGAGCTTAAGTCGCGAACCAACAAAAAGGATTATCGGATCGTAAAGATTGACCATGAACAGATTCTCTGCAATTGGCGGGTGAAGGTGGTCGCTGAAGTTGCTCCGAATTTTGAGCAGCTGGTACTTCAGACAATTGAACGTGCAAATGATGTGAAATGACAAAGAGAAAAGGCGTGCCTCGCAGCACGCCTTTTCTCGCCTCTGACCTTCACTTCATCGACAACAACTTGCGCTGTTGACGTCGTGAACATTTACTGCTTGTCACGAACTTTTAGCGATGACCTCCACCGGAGTGGCCGCCGCCACCGCTCGAGTGACCACCACCTCCGCCGCCCGAGTGCCCACCACCGCCGCCACCGCCGCCGCTGTAGTGTCCTCCACCACCTCCGCCGCCGTAATGTCCACCACCTCCGCCACCGTAGGACGGGGCGCGGCCGCCGCTAGGCGGCGCGCTATGCGAACCGCCGTTGCTGGGAGGCGCCGCACGATATCCGCCACCACCGCCGTAGCTGGGCCGCGAATAGCCACCGCCGCCGTACGACGGGGTGCGCACAACCGGCTGCCGCATATCGAGCTGTGGGCGCGGAGATGAGCCACGCCCATAGCCACCACCCGAGTACGGAGTACTGCTATACCCCCGCTGCTGCGGCGTGCCGTAGCTTGGCGCCGTCCGATTCCAGTAGTTGCTGCTGCTTCCCCGGTTCGAGTACGGGCTGCTGCCCATCTGGCTCCGCGAAGGAGGATTGGCCGGTCGGTAGCTGCCGCGATTCTCGGCCGGCGCGGACTGGTAAGTTCCACGCTGCGGGGCCGATCCCATGCTCGGTGGAGCGGAAGACCGATTGCTCGGTGGCGTGAATGGACGGAATCCGCCACGATTTTCCGCTGGCGCAGATTGGAACGTGCCGCGTTGCTGGGGCGCTGCTCCCATCGTCGACGGACGATTGCTACCCCTCGGCGGGGTAAACGGACGATAGCCGCCACGGTTTGCCGCCGGAGCATTCTGCATCGTCCCGCGCGGAGAGTTGCCCACGGACGGTGCCGTCGAGCGATTGCCAGGCTGCGTGTAGGGACGATATCCACCCGATTCGCCGATCCCCCGCGATGTCTGGCGGTTCGCTCCCGCAGACGTCCCGTTTGTGGACGGGCTGTACGGCCTCATGTTGCCCCGGTTGGCGTTCTGGCCGCCCGCCGCATTGCCGCCCGCGCGGTTGCCCATGTTGTTCATCTGCCGGTTTGTAGGAACGCCAGCGCTGGGCCGCGTATTGCTGTTGCCCCGAGCCATCAATGCAGAGCGTCCACCGGCCGGAACTGCACCCACGTGGCTTTGCTGCATGGTCTGGCGCAGGCTGGATTGCTGCTGCCGGAACGAGACTGGACGAGCCACCGTGCCCCGCGCCGGTGCGAAGAACCGTTGCGAACCGCCATTACGAACCGTCGAAGGCGCCGCGGCGCGTCCGCTCGCCGACAAGCTCGCGTGTGTCGGCACCACCGGAAGGTTCCCCGCCATCATGCGCGCGCCCCTCAACTGCTGCGGGGTGGCCGCCATGGCCCGAACTCTGCCCGCGCCGAAATGGCTGGCGTTCACCGCCGACATGGCATTCCCCATACGGCCGTTGCGGAAGTTCGCCACGTTGGAGTAGCGCATTCCGTTATGCAGCGGAGCGATACCTCCATAATTGTGGATGTTCGTGATATTCACGTTGGTGACGTTCACGACGCCAAAGCGTCCGCGGTATCCGCCCCACCACGGGTGGAACCAGTCACACGGTCCGAGCGGGAGCCAGCCGAAGCCGCCCCATCCGCCGAAGCCGACGTTAAACCCAAAGCCCCCGCCCCAGCCCCAGAAGGATACGTATGCTGGCGCCCACAACGGGTTATAGCCAGCCCACACCGGTCCCGGCCACCACGCCCAGGATGCGCCATAGGGGAACCAGCGTCCGTAGTGATAAGGCGCCCAGCCCCAAGGCTCGTATCCGACCCATGTCCAACCGTAGGAAGGCTCCCAAACCCAGTTGCCATCCCGATAAGGAACCCAGCCATCCGGCTCGTTCGGAACCCAAACATCGCCGTAGTCCTGCACCTTCTCCCACCGGCCGTATGCATCCAGATCATGGGTTCCGGTGTAGCGCCGGTTGGTATGGCGCCACGAGTTGGCATCCTGGATCAGATGATCGCGGTCGCTGTTCCATCGATCCCATTCATCGCGATCCGGAGCAGACGCAATCTTGTACTGCGCCTCATTGGCATCACCGCGAATCGTCGCCATGTCTCCAGCGCGGACTTCCGTGCTGCCCTGCGGAGTTGCGATCTGCGCCTCACCTTTGCGCACGATCACGACCGTGTCGCCATCCGGACGCACTTCAATGCGGAACACACCATCGTGGTGCGAAGGATGGACCGATACGTTGGGCGTGTCGACTTCCGGCTCCGCCTCGCTATCCTTGGAAACGCTGTAATTAACGATGCCCTGGCTAAGCTGAATCTGAATATTCTTGTGAGTGAGATTCGCGATGTTTGCCGTGGAATTCGGACCTAGCCGAAGGGTGTTGGCGAAATCCAGTTGTACTTCGGCGCGGCCACCCTCGGCCGTGGAAACTTTGTCCCCGGTCATCACGGGCTGGTTGAGCGTTGCCGCCGACCAATCCCCGGAATCGCCGCGCTGGGTGGAAACATCTCCATGCATCAAGCTGATGCGAGCCACACCCTGTTCAGTTTCAGCGGGGGCTTCGCCGGTAGGCCCACCGGGTTGAGCTTCGGTGGGTTCGGCCTCGCTAGCTTGCGCATCGTTCGGTTGCGCGTTGGCGGAATCGATATCTGCCTGCGCATCTGGGCCAGAATCCGCCGGTTGCTGGTCTTGACCCACTTCCATCGGCGCGCTGGGCTGCTCCGTCGGACCGGAACCGTCGTCCGTGGTCTGCGCCCAACCGCTCAACGACAACACACCCGAAAACGCCAGCACTAAAATTGCGAGCTTTCCTGCCCAATTTTTCTTCATGGCCCCACCTCTCGAAGCGAGCCTGCCTGTATAACTCCACATACAATTTCCCTGATCTGCAGAGTGGCAACTGCCGTGCCAAAGCTCGCTGCCGCGAAGCCGTGGAACCGCTTCGTTTGCAACAATTTACCGCAGCACAAAATCCGGCAAATTCGGGCATCCGCTGGAATTGGCCGACCTCAACCAAAACTGGTGGTTTTCGGCCAGGGCTGAGCAGCGCTCGCCGAGTTCAGTGAGTCCACGACGGCGCGCGAATACCTCATAGCATCCTTGCTCTTCCACAACCGCCACCGCCCCGAAAAAGGACTATACTCGTCATTGTTCGGCCTCGGCTGCAGGGCTAGTCCTCTCTACTTGTCTCTATCTCGCGCCAGGGAATTTGCGGTGGTAGCCTGAACCGTAATCAGCATGAATTTGCGTTCTGGGAATGAAAAGCTCACGCAAGAATGAAGCTGACTGCCGTTCTTTTTTCCAGAGGGGAATATCAGGCCTTGCGGCTTTCAGCGGCAGGCTTAATCAGCAAAGCTAATGACGAACTCAAAAATGCGCAAACAACAAGGCTTCTCCCTTATCGAACTGCTGATCGTAGTGGCCATCATTTTGATCATTGCGGCTATCGCTATTCCGAACCTGCTGCGGGCGAAGATGGCAGCCAATGAGTCCTCGGCGGTGGGTTCCATTCGTACTATCAACACCGCGGAAATAACTTACGCATCCGCCTACCCGACGGTGGGATTTGCGCCCGATCTGGCCTCGCTGGGTAGCACAGCCAGTCCTTGTCATCCGAGCCAGACATCGGCTTGCCTGATTGACAGCGTGTTAAGCCATGCCAACACGACTCCCAAAAGCGGCTACACATTCAATGCAGCCGCTAACACCGGGGGGAGTGGCAGCGTGAATATTTCCTACTATGCTGAAGGGCATCCAGTTTCGGTGAACCAGACAGGCATCCGTAGTTTCTGCTCGGTGGAAGATGCAGTGATCCGCTCGGACGCTGCCGGGAGCACGGTGAGCAGTGTCGCTGGCTGCCAGGCTTTTCCACCCCTGAATCAATAGGCTCGTCTTCTTTCTAAGGGGAACTCATCAGCCTGCTTCTCGTCGCGTTTTTATCTCGCGTCCGTAGAGACGTAGCAGCTACGCCTCTACGAGGCGACTTCCAGAGCGATCCTGAGCATTCCCAAATAGTGACATGAATTGTCACTGGCCCGCCGTATTTTGCCAGCCTGCATCGCTAGACTC
>JAICJP010000446.1 GCA_025928375.1 Candidatus Sulfotelmatobacter sp. | reverse complement strand
GCTCGCGGCATCGATCGCATAAAAGTAACTATCCCAACTCCCGATGAATACCGTTCCATCCGCAATGGCAGGGGACGCATGCAACACATCGCCCGTTTTGAATTTCCATTTCAAAGCGCCCGACGCCGCATCCAGCGCATAGACATTCCCGTCCCCGCTTCCAAAGTACACTGCCCCATTCCACGCGGCTGGAGATGAAAGATAACAGTCAAACGGATCGGGCATGGTCTCTGCCACAGGTTGCGTGCCGTGCAGATGCTTTCCCGAAAACCGCCGCTCTCCTCCCGTCTGAAATTTCCACCTCACGGCTCCGCTGGCCGCCTCCAGCGCATAAGCAGTCCCGTCGTAGGCCGTGAAGTAAACCACGCCGCCCGCGATTGCCGGAGTCGACGACACCCGGCTCTTGACTTCAAACTTCCACCGCTGCGCGCCCGATTGGGCATCAATGGCATAGAAATTTCCGTCGTCGCTTCCCACGTACACCAAACCACCCGACAATCCCGGCGATCCAATCACCATCCCACGCGTGTGAAATTGCCATTTCACGCCATTGAATTTCGGCACTCCGGAGGACGCGTACACGCCCGTGTGCTGCAGGTTGCCGCGAAACATCGATACGTCCTGAGCAGATGCACTCCCGCAAATGACTAATAAACTCAGACACACAACTCTTCTGTACATGGATTGGCCCCCCTGGGTTGGACGCCTCGAAACGAAGAATGCGAGGGTAAGAATCAGGTCCGCAATTGTTTCGCTCTAATTTCAGTTCAATGGAGACATTCCCGGCTCACGCACAAGAGCTGACCGTACCGTGCGGCAGGCTCGTGAGCTCTGATCCCGGTTCGAGACTACTCTGGCAAGGCCGGAGTTTTCGACGCCATCAATTCCGAAAACCGCTTGTCTTTCCTCAGCTGCGCAAATTCCGAGTCCTTGTAAACGTTGTTCAGATCCTTGTAGCCTTCCTCCATCGCTTTTCGCAGATATTCCAGCGAGCGATCAGAGAAGCCCATCTTGGCGTACAACTTCGCCACGGTGTAATCATAGTGGGCCCGATCCCCGGGACTGGGCAATTGCGCCTGGACGCCGGCGCGCGATGTCCGCTCGAAGACGTCCGGATCGAGTTCCACCGCCTTCTCGTAGGCCAGCACCGCGGGCTCAAATTCCTTTTTCGAGAACAACGCCGCTCCCAGGTTGCTGTAGAACGAAGCCGCGGTATCGTCGATCGCTATGGCTTTGCGGTACTGCTTCACGGCCGCGCCGTATTTCTTCTGCTCGTAATGGACGACCCCTAGATTGTTATAAGCATCGGCAAACTTGCGATCCGCTTTGATCGATTGCTCAAACGACTTCTTGGCTTCGCGATAGCGTTGCATCATGAGTTCTGTGATGCCGATTTTGTTCAGCAAGGGCGCCGAATGAGGAGACTTCGCCAGCGCCGCGCGATAGTAATCCATCGCGTCCAGATACAGTTTCTGCGTGCGCAATTGATCCCCTCGTGCATCCAGGTCGGCGACGCTCGCGTCCGGAGCGGGCGGATCAATGGTACGAAGCAGCGGTGGTTTCACTTGCACTTGTTCCGAATGCGAAACCTGCGCCGAACTCGCGCTCGCCAGGGCAAACAGGCAGACTATGGAAGGAACTACCAACATTTTCGGGAAGAGAGTCACAGGCCACCCCCCAATTTCTGCGCCTATTCTGGCACATTTTTGCCTGTCCGGCGATGATTTTGATGTGCCGGACGGCTGCGCAATTCCCGCCTTGAGGTCATTCCTGGAATGTTATGTTTCGCTGAAGACCCCGCCGTTTGTGCCTGCGGCGGAGAGTGAGGGCGGAAAAACGTCTCAATGCGGCGGATCCTGCTGTGGTTCCGCAGGCTTGGCAGGCGGCGTCGAATTCTTACTGTCGTCCTTGAATATGCCCGCGATCTTGCCAAAGAATCCCTTTTTCTTCTTAGGATCCTGCTGCTGCGCATTAGGATCCTGCTGATTAGCGGCCTGCGGCTGCGGCATGACAGGCTTCTCCCCGCCCCCAAACAGCCGCGAGAAGAATCCTTTCATCCCAGCCTGTTCGTCGCAGGTATCATGAGGCTCCGTGCCCGCAACAAAGGCGGAAGTGTAATCATCCGGGCACGACGCCGTGGCCAGCCGGTTGGTCGCTTTATCGAGCTGAACATCCACTACGCCGGAAGGCTGCATAAAAGGCCTCATCGCCGCATACTCTGGAAGCGTGGCCGCCTTCTTCATGAACTCCGTCCAAACCGGAGCTGCAGTTTGCGCTCCGCTCAGCCGCAGATCGCTATAATCGTCGTATCCGACCCACACAATGCACAACAGATTCGACGTATACCCGGCAAACCATCCGTCATGCGAACTGCCGGTCTTGCCCGCCGCGGGCGGTGTGAACCCGCGCAACCGCACGGCCGTATAGCCCAAGCCGTTGTTGATCACGCCTTCCATCATGTTGGTCATGACATAGGCGATCCGCGGATCCAGCACAGTCTTTTGATCTGTGTTGTAGTTCGCGATGACATCGCCTTTCGCATTCCGCACAGAACGCAACAAAATGGGCGACAATCGCACTCCGCTATTGGCAAACACTGTGTACGCGCCTGCCATTTCCAGCGGCGACGCGTCGTACGATCCCAGCGCCATCGCCGGGGTCGCTTTCACCGAGGTGATCCCCGCCGACTTCGCCAGGTCCGCCACTTTGTCGTATCCGACTTCTTCCGCAACTTTCACTGTAGCGTTGTTCAACGACATGGCCAGCGCATAGCGCAGCGTCACGTCGCCCTTATATTCTTCTTTGTAGTTGCGCGGCTCGTAAATCTGGTCTCCATAAACGAAGCTCGAAGGCGCATCCGTCACCGTGGAAGCGGGCGTAATCACTTGCGGCGATCCGTCGAGGGCCGTATTCATCGCGGCCGCATACACGAACGGCTTGAAAATTGATCCCGTCGGACGCTTGGCCACGGAGTGATTCAACTGGCTCCAGGCGTAGTTGCGTCCGCCGACCAGGGCGAGCACCGCGCCCGTGTGCGGATCCAGCGCCACCAACGCCACTTGCGCCTGCGGGCCTTCCAGCACCTTGGTCTCGTACTTCTTGCCCACCTTGATGCGCTTGGTTCGCAGCTTCTTCACTTGCTCGTCCACCAGCTTAATGCCGTTCTCTACCGCCTGCGCCGCGGCCTTCTGCAGGTCCGGATCCAGCGTTGTGTAAATGCGGTAAGAGCTGTCATT
>JAICJP010000154.1 GCA_025928375.1 Candidatus Sulfotelmatobacter sp. | reverse complement strand
GGGACGCGGATCGAACTCCTGGATATCGGAGCGTTCGACGGGAATCTATTGCTCGGTAATTCTTCGTCCACCGCTGCCTCCGTCCGACGTACTTGTGATTTCATTGGCGGCGGGGCTTGCGGTGCAAGCGGCGATTCAGCATGTGGATCCGAATGTCGCGCCGGATTTGAAATGGCCCAACGATCTGCTGATCGACGGCAAAAAGGTGTGCGGCATTCTCACGGAGATGAATTCCGAGGCGACGCAAGTGCGGTACATCGTCATAGGGATAGGCATCAACGTGAACCAGGCGAGTTTCCCGCCCGAGTTGGGCGCGACGTCGTTGCGCATGGTGACGGGAAGGGAGTGGTCGCGAGTGGAAGTCGCGGCCGCTTTGCTAAAATCGCTCGATCGCGAGTACCGGAGTTTGCTGGAAAGTCCCGATGCGATGCAGTCGATTATGCGGCGCTTTGTGGAACGCTCGTCGTGGGCGTACGGAAAGAAAGTGCGCATCGAAGAAAGCTTTTCGGCCATGGAAGGAACCACGGCAGGACTGGATGCGCGCGGGTTTCTGCAACTGAAGACTGCGCACGGACTGCAGACCGTGTTGAGCGGGACGGTGCGGGAGCGGAAGTAGTTAGGCAGCGGCGACTATGTTGCTTGTCATCGATGTTGGGAATACGAATACGGTGCTCGGCGTCTTTGCCTCCGATGGCAAGGGATCAGCGCCGGTCGACAGCCAAGGGGAGCCGACGTACAAGCGGCTGGCGGCGAACTGGCGCGTTGCCACGTCACGAACCAGCACAGTCGATGAATACGGCGTGCTGTTCCGGAATCTGTTCTCGATGGCTGGACTGAAGGCAGAGGGCATTCACGGCATTGTGATTTCCTCCGTGGTGCCACCGCTCGACCCGGTGCTGCGGCAGGTGTGCGAACGCTACTTCAATTTGCGCCCTCTGTTCATCGAACCTGGGGTGAAGACCGGGATGCCAGTCCATTACGACAACCCGGCCGAAGTGGGGGCGGATCGAATCGTGAATGCCGTGGCCGCGTTCGATAAGTATGGTGGACCTTGTGTCATTGTAGATTTCGGTACGGCCACAACCTTTGATTGTGTCTCCGCGAAAGGCGAGTACATGGGAGGAGTGATTTCTCCCGGGATTGGTATTTCCGCGGACGCGCTGTTCGAGCGCACGGCGCGGCTGCCGCGGGTGGAGATTTGCAAACCGGCGCGCGTGATCGGAACCAACACCGTGGGCAGCCTGCAATCTGGCCTTTACTACGGCTATATCGGGCTGATGGACGGCATCCTGGAATTGCTGCTGGCGGAATTAGGAACGCAGTGCCATGTGATTGCCACGGGCGGCTTGGGACCGATGATCGGCACCGGATCAAAGTACATCAAGACGGTCGACGAATCGTTGACGCTGGAAGGGCTGCGCATTATCTGGGAGCGCAATGTTCCCGGGCGCAAGGAATTGAATGCGACGAAGCTATCCGCAACAACCGGCGGAAAAGCAGCGCAGTCCAAGTCGAAGAACGGCGATGCGAGCAAGACAACTCCGGAGCCGCGTACCTCCCGCTGACCTGTCGTGGACAATTACTTCAACTACTTTACGGAAATTGAGGAGCGCTACCTGCAGCGGCGCGGCGGAGGCTTACTGCTTTCGACGCTGGACTGGGCACTGATTGAGACCTGGAAAGACGCGGGAATTCCGCTCGCGGCGGTATTGCGCGGAATTGATGAAGCGTTTGATCGTTATGATCAGCGGCCCACGAAAACAAAAAAGATCAACAGCCTGGCGTATTGCTCCCAAGCAGTGTTAGTCGCAGCCGAAGGTATGAAGGAGGCGGCGGTAGGCGCATCGACGGAAGCGCAGCCAAAGTCGCGGGCAGGAGAAGGATTTGAGCCAGAGGTGGTGGCACGGTATTTGCAGCGCAACGCCGAGTTGTTAAACGATGTGAAGGTCAATGAAGCGGGCACGGCTGCGCTGGTTCGGGAGACAGCGGCAACTCTGCGGCGGATGGCGGAAGAACTCGCCGCGGCACCGAAACGCCTGGAAGATGTGGAGCGGCGACTGACGGTGCTGGAGGAAAAGCTGTTCGCAGCCTTGCTGACAGGGACCTCGGATGAAGAGATGCTCGCGATCCGGGCACAGGCGGATCGCGATCTGGCTCCTTATCGGTCGAAGATGTCGGGTCCGCAAATCGAGCAACTGCATAAGCAGTACACGAACAAGCGGCTGCTGGAGAAATACCGGTTGCCGCGGCTCAGCCTGTTTTACATGTGAAGCTCGTGACCCACTCTTTCGACGCGCTGATCTTGGGAGGCGGGGCAGCAGGACTGATGTGCGCCATCACTGCAGGCCAACGCGGGCGGCGGGTGGCGGTACTCGAGCGCGCGGATCGGGCGGGCAAGAAGATCCTGATTTCCGGCGGCGGCCGATGCAACTTTACCAACCTTCACTGCCGTCCGGATAACTTCATTTCCGCGAATCCGCATTTCGCCAAGTCCGCACTCTCGCGCTATACGCCCGCGGATTTCATCGAGATGGTCGAAAAACATCGCATTCCGTACCACGAGAAGACGCTTGGGCAACTCTTTTGCGACCGCTCTGCCAACGATATTCTGGCCATGCTGCTGGAAGAGTGCCGCCTGGCTCAGGTCAGCCTTTTTCCAGGAAGCAGGATCAGCGAGGTGAGGCGAGGCCAGGAGTTCGTTGTGCGGGCGGCAGATGTAGAATTCCGCGCGCCCGTTCTGGTGGTCGCTACGGGTGGGCTGTCCATCCCGAAAATCGGTGCTACCTCGTTTGGCTACGATCTGGCGAGGCAGTTCGGAATAAAGATTCGAGAACCGCGCGCCGGACTGGTTCCTTTCGTATTGCAGGAGAAAGAGCGCTCCGCGTATTGCGATCTGGCCGGCGTGTCGATGGAAGTCACTGCCGCCTGCGACGGGCAGCAGTTCCGCGAGAAGATGCTGATCACCCATCGGGGCCTGAGTGGGCCGGCCATTCTGCAGATCTCTTCGTATTGGAACTCTGCGCGTCGCGTGAAAATCGACCTGGCTCCCGAATACGACATTGTCGGGGAATTACTGGCGCAGAAGACGGCGAGGACCGCTGCTGGCCTGCGATCACGGGTCCGCGAGTTATTGCCCAACCGCTTTGCGGATCGCTGGGTGGAACTTCATCCTCCTTCGGCCTGGACCAATTTTGCTCTTGAAGACTGGGAGAAGCAGATGCACGGGTGGGCGATTGCGCCGGCGGGGACGGAGGGATTCGAGAAGGCTGAGGTGACGGTCGGCGGCGTCGATACTGACGAACTCTCGGCGAAGACCATGGAGGCTCGCCGGGTTCCGGGGCTGTTCTTCATTGGGGAAGTGGTGGATGTGACCGGACATCTGGGGGGATACAACTTTCAATGGGCTTGGGCGTCGGGGAGGGCTGCGGGAGAGGCGCTGTGAGTCCAAAGCAAAAACCCTGGACGGCCCCAAGGGGTGCGGATTCCCACGTCTCGCAACATCGGCGAGCGATGGGGCACCCGGAGCACCTTTTCTCGCGGATGCGGGGGGCACGCCGTTGACAAAGGAAACGGCGGAGCGGATGATTCCGCATTCGACTCCACTAACTTAAAGACTTCTCGGAGGGCTGATGCTTACTAGACGAGAATTTGGGCAACGAGGGGCTGCATTGCTGACAGCAGCGGGCGTAAGGCTTCCAATGTGGGAACGAGCACTGCGTCCGATGGTTGCTCCGGCAAGCTCGACCGAGCGTCCTCTGCTATTGGGCGTGGACTACTATCCCGACCAGACTCCCGAAAATTTGTGGGAAGAAGACGCTCGGCTGATATCGGAAGCCGGTCTGACCAATGTGCGCATCGCGGAGTTTGCCTGGTCGCTGATGGAGCCCTCCGAAGGCAAGTTCGATTTCACGTGGCTGAAGCACTCCGTGGAGATTCTGCACAAGCACAACATCGCAGTGATTCTGGGTACGCCATCGGCGGCGCCTCCGCCCTGGCTCACTGAGAAATATCCTGAGATTCTCATGGTAAACAGCGAGGGAATGACCGTTCACCCTGGGGGGCGGCGTTTCACTTGTCCTACGAACAAGACTTATCGAAAGTTGTCTCTAACCATTGCCACGGAAATGGCAAAGAATTTCGCGGAGACTGCGGGCATTATCGGCTGGCAGATCGACAACGAATTTACGCTGCAGCAGTTTGGCCGATGCTACTGCAAGTATTGCCGTGAGGGCTTTCAGGACTGGGCGAAGCAAAAATATGGAACGCTCGATAGCGTGAACCAGAAATGGGGAACAGCATTCTGGAGCCAGATCTACACCGACTGGAGGCAGATACCGGTTCCGCTGCCCTCGAATGGGCCACCGAATCCCGGGCTGGCGTTGGATTACGACCGGTACCAGTCCTATGCCAATGCTTCCTTCGCGGGTGAACAACTAGTCATGCTGCGCAAGGAGTGTCCGCAACATTTCATTACTACGAACAGTGTCGGGGCACCGTTCGACACTCTCAACTTGCGGGAGCTCTTCCGGGATCTGGATTTCGTCAGCAATGATAACTATCCCGGTTTTGCCGCGATGTTTATGGAAGGCGAGGTCACGCCGGAGAGGGTGGGGCGTTCGTCGGCGATCAGTCACGACTCGATGCGATCGGTGAAAGGCGGGAAGCCGTTTTTGATTATGGAAGAGCAATCGGGGAAGGCGGGGCAGCCTTCGTTTGGGCCGCAGCCGCATCACGGGCAGTTGAGGCTGTGGGCGTTTCAAGCAGTCGCTCACGGCGCGATGGGAGTGAACTATTTCCGCTGGGATACGGCGCGGTTCGGAGCGGAAGAGTATTGGCACGGGCTGCTGAATCATGACCGGTCGAAGAGCCCGGGATTCGATGAGATCATTCGCACCGTAGCCGACATGAAAGTGCTGGGACGAGAAGCGCTGGAATCAAGCTACGTGGCGGAAACCGCTTTGAGCTTTGACCAGGATTGCGACTGGGCGCTGCAGATTCAGCCCGGACATCCGAAATTGACGTACCGGGATCAGTTGGTGGAATGGTACGGAGCCGTCGCAGGAGCCAACACCGGAACTGACCTGATTCATCTCGATGAGGATCTCTCAAAGTACAAAGCTGTGTTTGCGCCTGTGCAGTACGTGGTGAGCGCGCGCCAGGCGGAGAACGTTAGGAACTATGTCCGCAACGGCGGGATGTTTGTCGCGGGGTTTCGGCTGGGCGCCAAAGACGACAGCAGCCAGATTGTGAATATGCCGCTGCCGGGCTTGTTGCGCGACGTCATGGGCGCAACCCTGAAAGATTACGTTCCGATTTATACGGAAAAGGTCGGCGTCGCATTCGAGCAGCAGCATGCCGGACCAGAAGGGCAATGCGGATTATGGGCGGATTTGCTGGTTCCGGAGTCCGCAACGGTTTTGGCGAAATATGTAGGGGCGTACGAGGGAGCGGCGATCACCATGAATGCGTTCGGCAAGGGGAAAGCTGTTTACATCGGGGCGGATTTGGATGGCACGAGTCTCAGCCGTGTTATTCGCAGCTTGCTGGAGATGGCCGGCAGCAAATCTGAGTTCACTTCGCCACCGGCCGTGGAAATAACTCGCCGCCGGGCTGGCGGGAGGGAATGGGTATTCGCGCTCAATCATTCCAATGAGGGGCAGAAGATCACGGTTTCCGGCACATTTACCTCCGTGCTCGACAAAAAGAATTTTGATCGCGAACTGGAATTGAAACCTTACGAAGTTGTGGTGCTAAAGCGAAGCTAGCAGTTGGTGTGCGCAACGGAGCACCGACGTGTGCTTTGCGCGTCGCTGGTCGACCACCCCAGTACACTACGATTGCGAGGTGTAACATGCACCAGGTATTTTTCATCGTACTCGCGGTGTGGATGCAATCTCCGGGGCAAGTCACACTTCGCATCCCACTCCAGCCGGGTCAAGCTGAGGAGGTTGCAGTCGTGACTTTTGACGAAAGTCGCGTCTCTGCCGCGGATGTCAAACGTTGGGTACTTCTCCACGAAAATGGTCCGTACGCAACTTCAACTCGAGGCTACTATGCTGATTGCAAGTCAAGCAATGTTCCAAAACTGGAGAATGACATTAAACAAACGCAGGAGACACTGAAGAAGCTAGATTCAACTGACTATCCATCGGAGCTATCGGATGTGGTCGCATATTTGAAGACGCTTCAATCGTTCTGGCTGTGGCAGGAAAAAGAAGAGTTGGCATTCTTAAAGGACGGCAAGGCGCCAGATAGCGAGTACAACGATGTAGATTTGGGAGCGTGCAAGGTGTCTGATAGTGGCCGACAGAATTGTCGTGAAGTCTTAATAAAATGGCATAACTGCGTTCTTCACCTGATGCAGAAACGCCTTGGAAATTATCCCAAAGACAGGTGGAAGGCTTTCTTAGATGCGTATGGCATCCAAGAACGAGTGGAATCGAGCCTGGACTAGGAACGAGATGCACTTCGGGTGAGGACTTTGTACGATTTGTTAGCCGTTGAGAAAATCAAGCCTAGGTCAGCGCCGTCCCATTCCCACTTGAGCCGAGCTTCAGCGGGGACCGTTGCATACCAGCCGACCTGCCCTCCGCGGGGCTTCCTGGCTTAGAATCGTTTTCTGCTGCTCACCATTGAAAAACTCGTCTATGGCGGAGACGGTCTCGCGCATTTGGCCGCAGACGAGAGCGGCCGGGGCAAGGCCGCCTTCCTTCCCTTCGTTCTGGCGGGAGAAAAAGTCGAAGCTTCCATTATTGAGCAGAAAGCGGGATTCGTCCGAGCGCAAGCTGCAAAGGTGATCGAGGCGTCGCCGCAGCGGGTGGTGCCTCCGTGTCCTTATTTCGTGACGTGCGGAGGGTGCCATTATCAGCATGCCGGCTACGATCACCAGTTGGAGATTAAGGGCGAGATTCTGCGAGAGACTTTGCGGCGCACGGCGAAGATTGAGTTATCGAGCGAGATCCAGGTTCACGCTTCTCCGCCCTGGAATTATCGCAACCGGTCTCGATTGCAGGTGCAGACCACGCCGTTTCAGGCCGGGTACTTCAAGATGCGATCGCATGAATTGCTGCCGGTGGAGGAGTGTCCCATCAGTTCTCCGCTGATCAACCGCGCGCTCAAGGCGTTGTGGGAGAGCGGAAGAGCGCAAAGCGTTCCGGCGGGGATTCGCGAGATCGAATTTTTCGCCAATGCCGATGACTCGAGACTGATGGTGGAGCTCTCGTGTTCTTTGGAGGCACGGCGCGCACCCGTTCGCGCCTGGGCTGAGGAATTTCAGGGAGCTATGCCCGAAATCTGCGGGTTGGTGGCGTTCCGCGACAGCAAAGGGCGGGAGGCGACCGAGAGGTTGCTGAGTGTGGGGAGCAATCATTTAACTTACGAAACAAAAAACGCGGCCTATCGCGTGAGTGCCGGGTCGTTTTTCCAGGTCAATCGTCACATGACGGATGAGCTGGTACAGATCGTGACGGGGGGACAGTCGGGAGAGGTTGCACTGGATTTGTTTGCTGGCGTGGGGCTGTTTTCCACAGCCTTGGCCGGTGACTTTCATCACATCTTTTCTGTTGAGTCGTCACAGACTTCCTCCGCCGATCTTGCCTACAATTTGCCTGAGAACGGAGAAAGTGTTCAGGCCGCAACGGAGCAGTACCTGGCCCGTTTAGAAGAGAGCAGGGGGGTCGGGAAGGGCAAATTCCTCCCCCAAAGCCTTCATACGCCCGACCTCGCGGTGATAGACCCGCCTCGAAGTGGCCTGGGAGAACGCGTGGCGCGGAAGCTGGCGAACTTGGGCGCGCCACGCGTTGTTTACGTTTCGTGTGATCCGGCAACGCTGGCGCGCGATCTTGTCGTATTCCTGGCGGCGGGTTACCGCATGGCGCAGGTGCATCTGATCGACTTGTTTCCGCAAACGTATCACCTGGAGACTGTGGTCCACCTGGTGCGCTAGTACGGTCTCAGCCAAATCGCGTTTAGCGCTTTCCTTCTTTCGCTGCCCTCTGTAGCAGGTCATGATTGCGCAATCGGCTCCGGCTGGTCCTGATACGTGGTTATTGAAGGCGCCGCGGCAGCCGATGCTGTGGGCGTGCATCGCTCATGCCTGCGGAATTCTTCTGGGGATTCATGAATGGCGTCCCGCGCTGTGGTGGATCGTCGCGGGCGGGGCGTTCATTGCTGCTGCTGGGTATTTTGCGCGGCGTCGAGCCGTCTTTGGCTGGGCATTGGCGCTTGGGGCATTTTCCTTGGCGGGCGCATTTCACGTGCAGGTCCGGTCGGCTGGACCTCGACTGGATACTGGCATTCAGCCTTACGCGGACCGGCAGCCGGTGCAAATTGTCGCGCACGCCGTGAAGGATGGGCGGCTGCGGCAGGATGGTCCCACTTCTTTCCGTCAGACGCTCGACATCGAGGTGGAAGAGATTCAGGGGGAATCGGGGCAGGTGGTACCGGTTCATTCCTTTATCCGTCTGGGGATTTACGCGCCGCGATCGCGCGAGGCATCGTCTGAGCAGAACCCCACGGCTTCCAGTCACTCGACGCGCGTTTTTCAATATGGGGAGCGAATCCGTTGCGCTGCCCACCTACGGCGGCCCAGAAATTTTCACAATCCCGGTGCGTTCGACTACGAGGGGTATTTGGCGGAGCGCGGTATTGCCGCGCTGGGCTGGGCCAGCGTGGAAGATCTTGAGCTTCTTCCAGGATTTGCCGGCAACCGCATCGAACGATGGAGGAGCCGCGTGCACCGGAACGTCGTCGCCAAAGTGCAGGAACTCTGGCCAGCGCAGGAAGCGGCACTCATCGACGCCATGATTGTGGGCGAGGATGCATTTATTGACCGGGATACGCGCACCGATTTTCAGCGCTCGGGCACGTACCACGTCCTGGTGGTATCCGGGATGAACGTCAGCATTCTGGCTTTCGTGGTGTTCTGGACGCTGCGGCGCCTGCGAGTGGGCGACATTCCGGCCACGTTATTGACCATCGGAATGTGTGTCGGCTATGCGCTGATCACCGAAGTGGGCGCTCCGGTCTGGCGCGCGACCCTGATGTGCGCGGTCTATCTGCTGACGCGACTTCTGTATCGTGAGCGCGCGATGGTCAATGCCATTGGGACCGCGGCGCTGGCGCTGCTGATCTACGATCCGAGGCAGATTCTGACGCCGAGTTTCCAGATGACATTTCTCTGTGTGCTGATCGTGGGAGCCATCGCAGTACCCATCCTTGAGCGCACTTCGCTGCTGTACTCGCAAGCGCTGAAGAACTGGGATTCGGGCAGCTATGCGGGTCAATTGCCGCCGAAGGTGGCGCAGTTCCGCGTGGAGCTGCAAATGATCGCTGGGCGGGTGGCGGCATTCGTGGGCGAATCCTGGTCGCGTCGCATCGTGTGCACGGCTATGTCCTGTTTGTTTGCGGTCTGGGAACTGGTCTTTCTTTCCGCGGTTATGCAGATGGGACTTGCGCTCCCGATGGCCTATTACTTTCATCGCGCGACTACGCTGGGGTTACCGGCGAATTTACTGGTGGTACCTCTTACGCAGTTGCTGATGCCGGCGGCTATTAGCGCGCTTGCTCTGGGCTCGGTTTGGCCGTGGCTGGCCAACATCCCGGTGTTGCTGACCACGCTCGCGTTGCACGGCATCATGGGCACCGTCCGCGGACTCGGCGCGGTGCACATGGCGGACTTGCGGGTTGCCGTTCCCTCAGTTTTGGTGATGATGCTGGCGGCTGCCGCGCTTGGGTTCGCGATGTGGGGAGCTCGGCGCCACCGGGCTGTTGCCGGCATTGGCCTGGGGGCGATTCTGGCAGCATCACTCACTCTGGCAGGAATGGCGCCTGCGCCCCAGTTTCGGCCTGGCATGCTGGAACTCACTTCCAT
>JAICJP010000460.1 GCA_025928375.1 Candidatus Sulfotelmatobacter sp. | reverse complement strand
TTCAGGTGTACGACACGCGAGCTGCTCAGAAGTGCATAGTTTTGCTATACTTGGGTAATTCCGTTTCATTTTTCGTTGACAAGGCTGGTTACGTACCTTACGATTTTGATTACCGACACTCCAGTTGACTGGTGAGTGCGGTTCCCTCCTCCCTTGGGTTAACCTGTGGTAGATCCGAATGGCTTCTGCTCACAAGAACTCGTGTGCTTCTGACGCGCGGGTAGCGGTCGGCCCAGCAACGGGAGGCACCGTGCCCGCAGCTGGGGACCTTCCCAGCCCGGAAAACCTGCTGCAGGAATACAAAGACCTGCGCGACCGGTTTCAGCGAACGACAAACGCGTTAGCGTCCGCGGCCCACGATCTGAAAACACCCCTTTCGATCCTCAACGGATACGTGGAACTGCTGCACAGCGAGAAGTTAGGTCCGCTCAGCGAGCGGCAGCGCGAAGTATTGCAGGACATGCGGGACAATGGCAAGCGCCTGCAGCAGTTTATTCAGGACTTTCTCACCTACAGTGCTCTGGAGACTGGCGGACTGCGCATGCAGTTCGAGCAGGGCAACATCAACGAATGCCTTTCGGGCGTCTGCCGCCTGTGGTCGAATCGGTTTCAGGAAAAAGGCATCGCGCTTTATTTTCTGGCCAACGATAAGCTGCCGGTTTTTCCTTTCGACACTCCCAAGCTGGAACGGGTGATCTCAAATTTGTTGGAAAACTCGTATAAGTTCACCCCGCCGGGCGGAACTGTGTGGTTGCATGCTGAGCCGTACATGTGGGAACGACGTGCCGCGTCTCTACCTTCAACTTCCGAGCGTCGCCGGCAGAACTTAGCGCATCCAAACTCCGTCAAGGTCAGCGTGTCGGATACGGGCCCGGGCATTCCTGCGGAGTTTCACCTGGAAGTATTTGATGATTTTTTCCGTCTTCCAGGAACCGAGAGCCAGGAAGGAATGGGGTTGGGATTAGCGATTGCACGCCGGCTGGTACAAGGCATGGGAGGTAAGATCTGGGTGGAAAGTGAACCCGGCGCAGGCTGCAAATTTTCTTTTCTGGTTCCGTACAAACCCGCTATTGCGGCGGCGAGCAAGGGGAAGAATCGATGAAGCAAACCGCCAAAATCCTGCTGGTGGACGACGAACCGGGTATGCTGCGCTACATACGGACTTTGCTCGAAGTCGATGACTACAAAGTTGAGACCGCGACTACCGGCGAAGAGGCTTTGCAGAAGGTCGACAAGGGTCTGCAACCCGATCTGGTTTTGCTGGACGTCCTGATGCCAGGTATCGACGGTTTGCAAACTCTGGAACAGCTTCGCCAGAAACAGCCGGGGCTCAAAGTGGTCATGCTTTCCTGCGTTGCCGACACGCGCAAAGTCGTCCAGGCCATGAAACTGGGCGCGCAAGACTATCTCACCAAACCTTTTCAAAAGGCCGAACTGGATTCCGTCATCGATCTGAGCCTGGGACAGGGCAAACAAGTCTCGGGAGAAGTTGAAGAACTCGCCGACGACGTCTTCTTTATCGCGGCCAGCCCGGCCATGAAGAAGATTCGTTCGCAGGCTGCGCTGGTGGCGAACGTCGATATCCCCGTGCTTCTACTCGGCGAAAGCGGCACGGGCAAGGAAGTACTGGCCCGGCTCATTCATAAGCTTTCTCCTCGCGCGCATCGCACCTTTCTCAAGGTCAACTGCGCTGCGGTGCCGGGCGAACTGCTGGAGAGCGAACTGTTTGGATACGAGCCGGGAGCCTTCACCGGGGCGACACACGCGAAACCAGGCAAGTTCGAGTTGTGCAACAAAGGAACCATCCTGCTCGATGAAATCGGCGAAATGCCACCGCTCCTGCAGGCCAAATTGCTCCACGTTTTGCAGGACCAGCAGTTCTCAAGACTAGGAAGCCGCTCGGTGATCAAAGTGGACGTGCGCATCCTGGCGGCAACCAACATCAACATTCCCGAAGCCCTGGCCACCAAGCGCCTACGCGAAGATCTCTACTACCGGCTGAACGCATTCACCTTGAGCCTGCCGCCGCTGCGCGATCGCAAAGAAGAAATTCCGATTCTGCTGAAGCACTCGATGACTCGCATGGCGGAGCGCTATGCCCGGCCTCCACTGCCTCTTTCACCGAATCTGTTGCAGGCCTGCCAGAATCACTCCTGGCCCGGCAATTTGCGCGAGCTGAACAACTTTCTGAAGCGATATCTGATTCTCGGCGACGAAAATCTGGCGGTTACCGAATTGCTGCCGCGTAATGACGGAACCGCGGGATCTGCGGGAGATTCCGCTAGCCAGAGAACCGACCCGGGTGGGCTGAAATCCCTGGCTCGCTCCGCCAAGGATGAAGCCGAAGCGCAAGCCATCACCAAGGCTCTCGAACAAACCAACTGGAATCGCAAGCAAGCGGCAGCCATTCTCCAGATCAGCTACAAGGCTCTGCTCTATAAAATTCGCCAGTACGGAATAGCCGAGGCGAAGGGACACCACAAGCTCTCGGCCGGAGCCTAAGCCTCTCAATCCCTGTCAATGCAGGTCGCCCACGTAGGGCGGGGGCCCCGCTTCGTGCTCGCTTACGGAACGGAAAGTGTGACGGTAGCAGACTTAGAATCGCTGCCGGACGACGCCGTGATCGTGATTGTGTAATTGCCGGCTGGAGTTCCGCTGACCGGCGTCTGCGTCGTACTTTTGCTGCACGCTGGAATCAACAGAAGCATGCTGAACAGAGCGCAGAGCGTCAGAATTCCGGCAATGCGGCGACGGCGGGAATTGCCGCCACGGCCGAGCAACAGCAATCCGGGAAACGCCAGCCACAGCGCATAAAAGCTTCTCCGCAAGAAATTGGCGGCACCCGTAGTAGTAGTGACAGGGCGCGCCGTGGTTGTAACCGCCAGACCGACTGAACTGGCACTGGCGCCTTGCAGGGTGATCGAACTGCTCGGTGTGGCGCGGCAACTCGCGCCGGTGGGCAGGTTGGAGCAGGACACCGTTATGCTGGAGGCGAAGAGGGGGTGCGGT